>DAOVAE010000093.1 GCA_030671225.1 Desulfobacteraceae bacterium | reverse complement strand
GATATGCGCCCCACCAGCACCGGTCTTTCTTCTTCTTGATTCGCCGTTGGCGTTTGTGCCTGTAGCGAAGTAATAGGAATCATCACCAGGATTAAGATAAGCATCAGCCAAAGCCGCTTTTTACCCGTGCCCACTTTATTTTCTCCTTATCGTTGAACCTAAAATCTGCATTAAATATCTTCGAAAGAAATAAATGAGCCTTGCTGAATTTAGGTTAAATTTTAATCCGCCAAAGTTCGGTGGCGGATCGATTTTTTTTGAAGTAATCCTTTTTAAGTTTCGCAAGTCTTATATATATAGACGCCCTGGTGACAAAAAAGTTTACTCAACCAGGCTATTGGGGGCCAATATAAAAATAAAATGATTTTCATTTAATAATTTCAGGCATTTTTCCGGCCCGTCCGCCTTACTCCGCCCGGCAGGATTGCGGACCTGCCCGGGTTAGGACATTTATATTCTTATTTGCTGATGACGTTTTTTAAGACAGTATCCTGCTTGACATATATAACTCACTTTAGTATTAATTTTTATATCGTCTAGTTACAGAAATAACCCGGCTGTGAGGGAATTAACAATAAATTAAGGGAGCTAAGTAATGAAAAGAATAATTACAGTCATTGTCAGTCTGGCACTTGCTATATGGCTTTTTGCCTGTGCAGGGCCAACACATCAGGAAAGAGGAACAAAAACCGGAGCTTTAATTGGTGCTGCAGGCGGCGCAATTCTCGGTCAGATTATCGGTGGAAATACAGAAGCCACTCTTCTAGGAGCCGGGATCGGTGCCGCTGTGGGAGGTATCTCAGGCCATCAAATCGGTGCGTATATGGACAGACAGGAACAAGAATTGAGAGCTGCAACGGCTGCAAGTGAAGCTGCCAGTATTCGAAGGACACAGGATGTTTTAAGTGCCACCTTCCAATCCGAATTCCTGTTTGACTTTAACTCCTCAACTCTGAAACCTGGTGCATACAGGGAGATCGGCAGAGTTGCTAATGTATTAAATAATTATCCACAGACAACAATCAGGGTCGAGGGCCATACCGACTCAAAAGGTTCTGAAGCATACAATCAAACTTTGTCTGAAAGACGGGCACAGGCGATTAAGAGTGCCCTGACACAAAAAGGGGTAAATCCGGCAAGAATACAGATCGTCGGTTTTGGTGAGTCACAACCCATATCTTCAGATGACGCCATTAATAGAAGGGTTGTTATTGTAATTATACCTACTTAGAAAATTATGAAGATATCGTAAAAAAAGGAGGCTATAAAGATGAAAGTTTTAGGGGCAGCCTTACTATTGATAATTTGTTTTTCTCCTTTGAATACTTTTGGTGGGTGCATAAAAGGAGACTGTATGAACGGGCAAGGGACCTTCATATATTCCAATGGTGATAAATATACTGGTCAATTTAAAGATGGCAAGATGAATGGCAAAGGGACTTTGATCTCTCCTGACAGCGAAAAATATGTGGGTGAATTTAAGAACAACACGTTGAACGGACAAGGGATTCTGGTTCGGCCAAACGGTGTCAAGTATGTGGGCCAATTCAAAAATAATAAGTTGCATGGAAAGGGGACTTTGACTTCTCCCAACGGCAAGAAAATGGTCGGTAAGTTTAAATTTGGCGAGTTTGTCGGGAAATAACCGGAATCGTATCGTCTTTTCACCAATTCTTAAAAGACGAGAGTTTTAAAAGGGTGTTTTCCAAAGGTCTTTTTTCTACTACCCTTTCACAACAAAAGTTTCCACCACACTAAAGAGATCATTTACTGTAACAGGCTTGGCGAGAAAGGCATCTGCACCGGAATTCCTGGCGGGTTGCTCATTAGAGGGATTGGCGGACATCAGAAGACATTTTTTGTCCGGACTTTTCTCTTTGAATTTAGCCATAAGTTCAAATCCATTCAACCCCGGCACGTCAATTTCTGAAATAATGATGTCCGGACTCTCATGGTCCTCTATATATCTCCAGGCGGCCAGACCATTATCAAAAGACAGAACATCTCTATTCACACAATACATTAAAACTGTGACCATAAAATCTCGAACCAGCAGATCATCGTCAATAACAGCTATCTTTATGTTTGGTATACTGACCTGGCTCACGCTACTTTTAGAAAGTCCACATCTCGAACTTGGAAGTTGAAGATAAGTGTTTCACAGATCTTGTTCAAATTGTCTGTAATCGCCTTTTCCCTGAAACTACCCATGGAACGATCCTCGGCTATAGCTTTAGCCATAACGGCAAGAAGCTTCACTCTTTGATGAAACATATGCTCCGCCGAGATCTTTTCCCCGGAAACAATATCTGTTTGGACGTCTATTCCGTGGTCCTTTAAGGAAGAAGATTCACTGACCAGTTGAAGGGAATGGTAGAAAACTTGATTAGCATTTTCTATGATGGCTTGTTTTCGATAATTTCCGAGAGGGCAGTCTTTTAAATAAGCTTTGATCATGATAATAAGAAGTTTTAATCGTGATGAGAAAATATCATCGTCAGACATTTCTCTCATCTCCACAGAATCCGCCCCCAATTTAATCATAATGTATCCTCTCTTGGAGTGTCTTATTGAAAAATATTACCGAGACTTCATCCAATGTATTGTCTTCTTTAATCTATTTTAACATCGATGTCAATAATTGTTTTCAGGAATTTAATCGGGTTAAAAGCTCCGTTTTTTCTTTTTTCGTCAAATTGCGCCAGTTTCCTTCGGCCAGCCTTCCCAGTTTTATTTTTGAAACTCTTATCCGCTTTAACCGGATCACATGGTTCCCAACTTTTCGGACCATGCGTCGTATCTGCCTATTTCTGCCCTCTTTGAGCACGATACGAAACCGTCTGGAAGAAATTCTTTGGATCTCTGCTGGTCTGGTTTTAGTACCCATCATTGGTAATCCTTTGGCAATGTTACTAAGGGACCCGTCGGTTATAGGTCTTGAGACCGTAACATCATATTCCTTTTCATGATCAAAGGAAGGGTGTGAAAGCATGTGGTGGAGTGTGCCGTCGTTGGTCAGAATCAGAAGTCCGGTTGAGTCCTTATCAAGCCTTCCTATGGGATATATCCGCTGTGGAATATCTATAAGATCAAGTACTATCTTTTCACCAGGATGACTGCAGCTTGTGACGTAACCTTTTGGCTTGTTCAGCGCTATATATATGGGCTCACCTGTTAGCGCTATTATCTTTCCATCAAATTCCACGCGATCTTTCTCCGGGTCTACCTTTGTTCCCAGCTCGGTAACAATTCTGCTGTTTACCCTGACAAGTCCTGCTTTAATATATTCTTCCCCCTTTCTTCTGGAACAGATGCCGGCTTCGGAAAGATATTTTTGCAAACGCATCAAAGACATGATCTTATTTTATTTGCGAAATCACGAAAATCGGAAAAAGAACCGTTTATGGATGGAAATTTACGATCTGTAATCCGCGTTAATCCTGACATAGTCAACGGAAAAATCGCAGGTAAACATGGAATCAGAACCACGGCCCATATTTAAATCAATGGTTACAACAAATTCGGGTTTCATAAGAACCTTTGTGGCTTCAGCTTCAACGGCTTTGCCGCAACCCATGCCGGTCTTCACCATTTGAACATCATCAAAATAAACATCTATGTTATCCGGATCTACCTCAGCGCCGGCTCTGCCCACAGCGCCCATAATCCTCCCCCAGTTGGCATCCTCTCCAAAAAATGCGGTCTTCACCAGAGGAGAATGTGCAACAGTGTCTGCAACTTTCCGGGCGTCAGAGTCCGATAATGCCCCACGAACCACAATTTCAACCAGCTTTGTAACCCCTTCCCCGCCTCTTACCAGCTGTTTGGCCAGTGCCAGAAAGATCTCATCTAAAACTTTTTGAAAAATATTTTTATGGGCTAAGCTTTGAATAACCGCGCCGGACATCCCGTTCGCCATAACCAGGACCGTATCGTTGGTGCTTGTATCCCCATCAATGGTTATCCGGTTGAAAGACCGGTCTGCAGCCTTAACCAGAGCCTCCTTTAAAATTTCCGGTGCTGCTTCAACATCGGTACAGACAAAGCAAAGCATAGTGGCCATATCCGGACGGATCATTCCTGCTCCTTTAGCAACACCGATGACGGTAAAAGTCTTATCTTCCAGAAGTCCCTGTCCGGAGACCATTTTAGGTACCGTGTCTGTTGTCATTATCGACATAGCAAGATCAGAGATTCCTTCAGGTTGAAGTGATCTAACAAGATCGGGAACCGCTGCTTCGATCTTTTCCATGGGTAACGGCTCACCTATAACACCTGTTGAGGCTACAAGTACCAATTCTTCGGAAATTCCGAGTTCGGATGCTGCTAACCTCGCCATGGTTCCGGCATCACGCATCCCCTGTCCGCCGGTACAGCAGTTGGCATTGCCGCTGTTTACGATTATAGCCTGGCAGGAGCCCGATTTTATCCGCTCCATGTCAAGCAACACAGGTGCCGCCCGGACCAGGTTGCTGGTAAAAACCCCGGCCACACTTGCCGGGACCTGTGAAAATATAAGTCCGAGATCCTTTTTACCACGCTTCTTAAGCCCTGAGGCAACTCCAGCAGCCTTAAAACCTTTTACTGCTACATTTTCCATATTGACATTTCCTGTATATTTGATGTTCCATAAAAACCACTTTATCATACGGCCGCAAACAAATGCCTTTGTCAGATAGTCTTTTTATTGATTTCATTTGACAGAATAGTCCAATATTGTCAATCTGCATGATAAAAGTTTTAAAATAGCAGAATATGAAAAAATGCTAAAGAACTTCAAAATGACTATTGAATACGACGGCAGTTCCTATCACGGCTGGCAGCGTCAGACCAGTGATCGAACAATTCAGGGCGAAATTGAGAAAGCGCTAATGACAATGACAGGGGAAAAAGTTGCCCTGATAGGTTCCGGCAGGACGGATACCGGCGTACATGCCTTTTGCCAGGTTTCAAACTTTCACTGTGACACAGCGCTAAGTCCCGGAAACTTTCAAAAAGGGCTCAACAGTCTTCTGCCGGAAGATATTATCATCACGGCATGCAAACAGGTTCCGGAAAAGTTTCATGCCCGCCATGATGTTAAAAGCAAAACTTATCATTACAGAATATTAAATCGCAACCTCCCTGCCGCAATCTTTCGGCAGTATGCCTGGCACATTCGAAAGAGACTCGACCCGGATGCCATGGTCGGGTCACTTCGTTATATAATCGGGACCCACGACTTCAAGGCTTTTGAAGGGACAGGGAGTCCCAGAGCCAACACTATCCGCTCTGTTACTCATGCGGATCTTGTAAAAATGGATGATGGATATCTGGTTTTTAAAATAGAAGGAAACGGGTTCCTTAGGTTTATGGTGAGAAATATTGTCGGAACACTTGTGGATGTAGGGATAGGCAAAAATACACCCCGGGACTTTAACAGAATACTCAT
>DAOVAE010000147.1 GCA_030671225.1 Desulfobacteraceae bacterium | reverse complement strand
TCCATATTGCCGTCGCTGATATCGATAAAGCGGAGTATGGATCTTAGGTGTCGAAGATAAGCCCCGGCCTCTTGAGGCGACCTGATATCCGGTTCGCTCACAATCTCGATCAAAGGTACGCCGGTCCGGTTAAAATCTACCATGCTCAAAGGTCGGTCAGGATCATGGCCAAGCTTTCCCGCGTCTTCTTCCATGTGTATCCGTGTTATACCGATCCTTTTTTTGTGCCCGTTTATTTGGATTTCAATAAATCCATTTTCTGCAATCGGCAGTTCGTACTGGGAAATCTGGTATCCTTTGGGGAGATCGGGGTAAAAATAGTTTTTGCGGGCAAATCTGCTTTCCCGGGCGATTCGGCAGTTTGTTGCAATGGCCATGCGCAATGTGTATTCAACAACTTTTTTATTAAGCACGGGAAGCACCCCGGGCATGCCCAGGCAAACGGGACAGGTGTGCGTATTGGGCGGCGCTCCGAATGATGTGGAGCAGCTGCAGAAAATTTTTGTTTTAGTCTTGAGCTGAGCGTGAACTTCAAGCCCGATTACAGGTTCATATTCCATTTTTTGACTTTTTTACGAAACCATCAATAATTAGTCAAGCCATATTTACAGCATGTCGGGGGCCTCGAAAAATTGAACAAATTATATTGCCGTCACATTTCGTACCGCTTTCGAGTGTTGATACTCACCTGAGACAGCTTCGGATTAAATAAAACAGAAGTGATATTCAAAATTTGGCCGGCACCAAAGCAGATCTTTAACCAACTCTCATATTTTTTTAAGTATGGGTTGAAAGTGCTTTTCTATGTTCCAAGAATGGGAGAGTGTTTTTATACTGGAGAGAACTTCAAGAAAGGCTTCAGTAGCCCTGCTCAGGACTTTTCTTTTTAGATAAAACAAATAATAATCAAAGGAAAGATCAAATCCTTCAAGGTTGACACGCTTTAGCAATCCCACATGGATTTCCCTCCTGACCGCAATCTCCGGAATAACGGTAATGCCGTATCCTTCAACCACCATTCGCTTGACAGCCTCAATATTCTGAAGCTCAATAGATTTTCCAGGGTAGTTCCTTCCCGCCCTTTTTTCGAACCATCTTTTAACGAGCTCCCTGGTTTGTGTCCCTTTCTCCCGCCAGATAAAAGGAATCTTACCCAACTCGTTTACAGAGACCGAGTTCTTTGTAGTAATGGGGTTGTCGGTCGATGAGACTACAAGGAGCCTTTCCCGGTGGATGAGTATACCAGTCAGCCCGGTATGTGACCTTATTTTTCCTGCAAAACCCAGGTCAACCTTGCCATCGACTATCATATTGTGAACGATGTTCGAATTTCCCATCTGCAGATCAATTTCGATTTCAGGATACTTTTTATTATATTGACCGATAATTATAGGTAAAAAGTATGTTCCGATTACAGCGGTTGACCCAATAGTAATTTTTCCCTTTTGTAAGCTTTGCAAGTGACTGAAAACTGCTTCTATCTCTTCATAAAGGAGAAACAGCTTGTCTGTGTAAGATAAAAGAATATTTCCTTCGCTGGTCAGGCTGACTTTTTTTCTGGATCTGTCAAACAAAATAGCTCCGAGAAAGGATTCCAGAGCCTGAATCTGCTGGCTGACAGCCGGCTGGGTCAGAAAAAGCTCTCTTGCCGCTTTGGTAAAACTACCTGTATGCGCTACATGGTGAAAGGCTTTCAGTTGATCAAAATTCATAATATTTCCTTATGACAATTATTATTTAATATAATTTGACATTATAATAGTATTTACATATTAGGTCAAGCGGCACAAACTAAATCTGCTACAATTAACCCGGCGGTGATACCGCCCTCAATGATTAAAGCCATCTGAGAAAGGAGAGAACAGTATGAGTAAAATTATTCCAAGATATGAATTCAGGGCTTTTGCACAGAATTTCGGAATGGTGGAGACCAATATGCGGAAGCTTTCTAAATGCGAGATGATCCGTGAGAGTGCCGAGGTATATATTGTTTCTGCATCTAACAACGAGAACAATACCAAGATTCGCGACATTAAAATGGACATCAAGGAACTGGTGGAAAAACAACAGGGTCTGGAGCGATGGAATCCCCGCATGAAGGGTGAGTTTCCCATGAAAACCGAGGTGATAAGAAACGAGGTCTTTCCGGCTTTTGCCGTTGATGAACCGGAATTCGCTAGAGACGAATACACCCTGGATCAGTATCTGGGAGAAATCATCATGCCCCATCCTCAGTTGTCGGCGGTAAGTGTTTTCAAAAGGCGGTTTGCCTTTACCATAAACGGCTGCATTACGGAAATTGCTCAACTGCTGATCAACGGCGCTGCAATTCAAACTGTGGCCGTGGAGCTGGAGGATATTGATGCAATTCTAAAAGCAAAAGAGATTCTTGGCCTGAATGAACACGAAAACGTGAACTATCTGTTGGCTATCAAAAGGGTTATCGGCATGGAGCCTCTTCCCGAGTGAAGAGGGAGGATAGAAGATGGCTACCAGTCATTCGGGGAAAGCCATTAATTAAACAATTTTCATAAAGGAGAAGCTGAAGATGGGTAAGGAAATAGAGAGAAAATTTCTTTTAAAAAGCGATGGTTGGCGATCCCTAGCCAAGGGAACAAAATACCGTCAGGGTTATCTTAACAGCGTCAAGGAAAGGGTGGTGCGGGTACGTACGATTGACGACAAGGGGTTTTTAACGATTAAGGGGATTACTACCGGCGCCACCAGAGTGGAGTACGAATATGAAATCCCCGAAAAAGAGGCAACGGCCATGCTGGATGATCTGTGTGAAAAACCGATTATCGAAAAGAACAGGTGCAAAATTGATTTTGCTGGATTTATCTGGGAAGTGGACGAGTTTTTCGGCGACAACCAGGGATTGATTGTGGCTGAGGTGGAGTTGGAGAGTGAAAACCAGAGCTTTGAAAAACCCGAATGGATCGGTGATGAGGTTACAGGAGATCCTAAGTATTTCAATTCAAACCTCATACTTAATCCATATACAAAATGGTAAGGAGGAAAAGAGATGAAAAAGACAATTGTTGCATTCATGGTTATGGTAGCATTTATCATCAGGTCTATGGGAGCGGCCCATGCTAAATTTCCGGCTAAACCCATAAAAGTCGTTGTATATCTCAAGCCCGGCGGTGCCGGCGATGTATTTGCCAGAAAGTTTACGGCCATCGCGGAAAAATATACTGACGCCAGTTTTGTGGTAGTCAACAAACCCGGCGCAGGGGGGGTTGTGGCCATCAAGTATATTA
>DAOVAE010000127.1 GCA_030671225.1 Desulfobacteraceae bacterium | reverse complement strand
GTTATTGTCGGCATTCTTTCCCCTAAAGAGGCTTTGAGTATTACTATACAACAGGAAGAAGAACTGTCGCGTGAAGTCATAAAGGTTGTTTTAAAACATTATGAGCTTATAAAAGATCCTCTCATTGTCAATTATATTAATGAAATAGGCCAAAGAATCATCTCGGCCCTTCAACCCCAGCCTTTTATTTATCATTTTTATGTAATAAAAGATGATACTTATAATGCTTTTGCAAGCCCGGCGGGTCACATTTTTGTTAACAGCGGCCTGATAGAAGCTATGGAAAACGAAGAAGAGTTGGCCGGGATACTTGCCCATGAAATATCGCATGTTGTATGCCGCCATATTTCCCAGAAGATAGAAAGAGGAAAAAAGATAGGGATCGCAACGCTTGCCGGAATTGCAGCCGGTATACTTCTGGGGTCCGGAGGGGCGGCAGCGGCGGCCAATGCTGTAACCGTAGGGTCTGTGGCTGCCGGTCAATCTGTTGCGCTCGCCTACAGCCGTGATGATGAGATCCAGGCGGACCAGATCGGGCTCGAATGTCTGACCAAAACTGGGTATAACGGAGAAGGGTTGCTTTCGATGCTGAAAAAACTCCGGAGCAAGCGATGGTTCGGTTCAGACCAGATCCCAACCTATCTAAGCACACATCCAGCCCCAGAGGAACGAATGGCCTATATTGACACCTGGCTTGAAAAAAATAAAAAGACGGCGCAACACATTAACTCTTATCATTTTGCAAGGGCTCAAACCCGGCTTGTTGCTGTTTACGGGGATAAGAGTTTTGCATTAAGAAAGTTTAAGGCAGAAGTTAAAAACCATCCTTCAGATTCTTTGGCACAATACGGATACGGCCTAGTTCTGGCGAGGACCGGCGATCGGAGAGATGCCATCGGTCACCTTAAAACAGCATTGGGGAAAAAGGCATTTGATCCATATATTTTGAAAGATCTCGGCCGGATTTATTTTCTCGACGGCCGGTATCAGGAGGCAATAAATATCCTCGAAAGTGCCGCAGGGGTATCCTTTAACGACCCTGAAGTACTTTTTTATCTTGGGCGCAACCAGATGGAGCTTGGACTTTTAAAGGACGCAGTAATTACTTTTGAAAAACTCATCGCAAAAAAATATGATTATCCTCAGGCCTTTTATTCTCTTGGTAAAACCTATGGTAAGCTGGGCAAGCTGGATGATGCTCATTATTACCTGGGCATTTATTACAAGAAAAAAAATAATTTAAAAAATGCAGCTTTCCACTTGAAAAGAGCTCTGGAGAATATGAGAGATCCAGATAAAAGGGATAAAATCGAGGAGATGCTGAAAGAGATACGTGGCAAAAAGGAATCGTCATAAAGGAAGTACAAAATCACTAAACAAACAAGTCTGCCCGTCTTTAGGCTTACTTATTAGGAGAGACTTTTGAAAAATGGGGCGTTTTGCAAAGGTCTCGATGATTCTCGGCTTTGTTACGGCGATATCAGCAGCGATCAAAATGGGAAAATTGCATAGTAAAAGTCCCTCGGCCCTGGGTGGCCGATCGTAATGAAGTCGAGTAACCGAACATATACGCCAGAGGAACAATGGCCTTTATAACCTGTGCACCCATTTTGTGCTCTATGGATTCAATTTTCCCATGGCGGGAATTAAGGTCTCCGATGACATCTCCGATGAAAGCTTCAGGAACAAAAACCTCTACATCCATAATCGGATCAAGAAGAAACGATTCACCGTTTGCAAGGGCCGTTTTGCATGCCATGGATGCACTGACAGTATAAGCCAGTTCCGTGCCCAAGGATTCCTTGTGTAACCCGCCTGTGATGACGGCTTCAACATCAACCACCGGATAACCCATAAATGCTCCGCTTTCCAAAGCTTCCATAACACCTTTTTCAATGGCAGGAATAAAAATATCGGGTATTACTTCGTTGTCAACTTCAGATTTGAACCTGTTTTCACTGCCACGTTCTAAAGGTATCAATTTTAACGAAATTTTAGCAAAGTGACGTTGCCCTGCAATTTCTTTGTCAAATACGGCCGATGTCTCACTCTCTTTTTCAATGGTTTCTCTGTAGACAACCTGGGGTTTCCCCACATTTACGTTAGTTTTGAATTCCCGCTGCATGCGACTGATGATGACCTGGAGGTGAAGCTCTCCCATGCCGGACAAAATTGACTGTCCTGTGTCTTCATCCTTTTTAAGCTTCAGAGTAGGGTCTTCGGCCATAAATTTTTCGAGTACCTGATCTAGCTTTTCCTGGTCGGCATTGGTTTTAGGCTCTACTGCCACAGAAATGACAGGTTCGTAAAACTCCATTTTTTCCAGCAAAACAGGATGATCAATGGAGCAGAGCGTTTCGCCGGTAGAGGATTCTTTCAATCCGACAACTCCCACAATACTCCCGGCAGCGGCAGACTCGATCCGTTCTCTCTTGTTGGCATGCATCGTTAAGATACGGGAAAGTTTCTCATTTGTTTTGCGGGAAGGATTGTAAGCATCTTCTTTTGTACGCATTTTTCCGCTGTATATTCTGACATATGAAAGCTTGCGCCCTTCGGTCATGGCTACTTTGAATATAAGCGCCGCAAGGGGGGCTGTATCTTCTGCTTTGCATTCAATAATTTCACCTGTTGTAGGGTGCACTCCTTTAATGGGTGGGATATCGGCTGGGCTGGGAAGGAACTGCACAATGGCGTCAAGGAGAGGCTGTATCCCTTTATTTCTCAGGGCGCTGCCGCACAATACCGGAACCAGTTTCAGATCTATGGTTGCCCTTCGTATAGCGGCAAGCAGCCTTCCCGTGGCAATCGGGTTTTCTGATAGATAGTCCTCCATAATATCATCATAAACTTCAGCGATTGTTTCAATAAGCTTTTCGCGATATTCTTCGGCTGTTTCAAGAAAATCCCGATGTATGTCTTCGGTTATGTAAGTTTCTCCCAGGGTGTCATCTTTCCAGAGAATCTGTTTCATATTGATCAGATCGATAATGCCAGCAAAGTCATCTTCCGAACCAACAGGCAGCTGTAAAATGAGCGGATTGGCATGCAGTCTCTCTTTCATCATTTCGATTGTTCCAAAGAAACTGGCACCGACTCGGTCCAGTTTATTGATAAAGGCAATCTTTGGGACAAGATATTTATCTGCCTGTCGCCATACCGTTTCCGATTGGGGTTCCACACCGCCAACAGCGCAAAAAACTCCAATGGCACCGTCAAGCACCCTCAATGAACGTTCTACTTCTATTGTAAAATCAACATGTCCCGGCGTATCTATTATCTGGATCTCGCTCTCTTTCCAGCGGCAGGTTGTCACAGCAGAGGTAATCGTAATGCCGCGTTCCTGCTCATCAGGCATCCAGTCCATTATCGCTTCGCCGTCATGAACCTCGCCGATTTTGTGGGAACGGCCTGTATAATAGAGTATCCGCTCGGTTACTGTTGTCTTGCCAGCGTCAATATGGGCTATAATCCCAATATTTCGTATGTTTTTAATGTGATTTTTTTGTTTCATCGTATCAAAAGCATATTTGCTTTAAAGGGAAAACGGAGATCAATGTGACCGGCCAGGGTCATCGATTCGTTTCCCCCGATCAAGATTTTTACGGCATCTAATTTAGGAATATTTAATATTAATGAATTAACAATTGAAAAAATAGTAAAAAGTTCTGATCTGATCCCGCCGGGGTGAGAGTTTTTTATTGTATTCGATATATCTACATAAGCGATTCCGTCCCGGGTGACATAGAGCGCCTTGAGGGTTGTCCCCGTGGGAATTGTCCGCATAAGTCCTTTTCGGGGACCGTCTATCAAGGCCTCGATGATGATTTTACCAAATTCGGCTGGATTATCAGAATGTAAAAGAGCCCTTTCTTCTGCTGTTAGAAAAGAATTGTTCTTGTCAGAAAAATACAGATGGACGACTGATTTATTCGAATTTTGTATATCACTGGTTTGAACATTTTGGTTAAATTGGTCCTCAGCCGACGATTTTGAGGACATAGTAAATAGCGCCATGCAGACGGCGCTTAGAGCAATAACAGCTAAAACAGTGTATAATACAGGATGCTTTGTAATCATGATTAAAAATCTCATCGTTTAAAGAATGAGATGATTTTTTAAGCCAATACACTTGCGATGTCAAGGGTGCACGTTTAATGAATCGTAACAAATCATAATAAATCATCAAGGGCAAATGCACTTTTTGCACCCCAGGTGCACTCGAAAAATTAGGGTTATGGTAGATGCCATAACCCTTTTTCTTTTTC
>DAOVAE010000009.1 GCA_030671225.1 Desulfobacteraceae bacterium | reverse complement strand
CCTTTACGCTGTGCCTTGAGTATCCATCTAAAGAGTTTCTGATATGACACTGATGATTTGTATATATTATATATACCGTATTCTTAGAGAATGTCATTCACAATATTTTCAACAGTGCTGTAATCACGTGTGCCTAAATATTCTGTGATATCCTGCTTAATGAAATCCAAATCATTAATATATTCGTAAAAGGATTGGGTATTTATTGCAAACGGGAGAACTTCATCTGAATACATACGATCTTCAATGTCTTTTATATATGCCCTCAAATAGTTTTGTACTATTTCCTGAATTCGGTTGTCTGACAGTTTCTCCAATGCTTTGTTCCCTTTCCTTAAGAATTTAAATATCAGTTGAACTTGTCCTGCTATAATCCGAGCTTTATGTTTTGCAATTCCCAGATACCCTGTTTTAAGTGAGTACCGCAACTCTTTTCTGCCCACGAATTGTCGAAGGTCTTTTGGCACACACATACGAAAGCAATATGTGTAGGGATTTCTAACGAGATAGGATGGGGATCTGCCTATTTTGCCCTTCATTTCTCAACTCCATCTGTTAAATGTGTAATTGTTTTGTGTAACAGATGGGGTTGATCAATTTTTAAGGCATAATGCACAAAAAAACCTACTGTAAAAACAGCAGGTTATATTGTAGATTTGGTGGAGATGAAGGGAGTCGAACCCTCGACCTCGGCATTGCGAACGCCGCGCTCTCCCAACTGAGCTACATCCCCACTATAAATTAAATATTTCATATCAAATTGTATAAAAGTGGTCAATTGAAAAAAGGTTAAAATAATATTTTGATCTTTTTAAAATTTGTATTATAGTCCCATAATTATCCAGAATTTATTTTTCTAATTTCGGTTTTCATAAAAAGAGGAAATTAATGACACATACGATTATATTAAATGACGCTTTTAAGCGTTTTACACTCGATCAGGATAAAATATTACCCCCTGAAGAAACGGTTAGACTATTCAAGGAAAAACTAAAAAAGGTTGATCTTAATATCCTTGAATATACGGAAAGAATCGATAACGGAAGACTGGATATTCCGGTATATTTCAGTAGATGCGGTAAGGATGCAATGAAAATTATCGGAACAAAAAAACAGATGGGAAAAGGGGCTACTCCCAAACAAGCTGAAGCCAGTGCAGTAATGGAGCTGTCCGAAAGGTTCAGCTTTTTCAGCTTTTTAAAAAATCCAGACAACTTTTTTGTTGAAAAATTCTCCAATTTGAAAGACAGGGCTATTTCTTTTGAGATGATTACCCAGTCTGTCCACGATGAATCAGATGATCCGGAAATATCTAAAAAGATATTTGAAAACCTGTCTTTAAAATGGACCAAGGCGTTCAATTTTACCCGGAATAAAGAGGTTGTAATTCCTTTTAACTGGTTTTTCACTATCAATGAGTTTAACGGTCCATCAGCCGGCAACTGTGTTGAGGAAGCCCTAAGTCAGGGTATCTGCGAAATTGTTGAAAGGCACGTATCTTCGATTATCAGCCAAAACAGACTGAAAGTGCCGGCGATTAACGCAGATTCAGCAACAGATCCGATGGTAGTAGAAATGATACAAAAGTACCGCAAGGCCGGGATAAAATTCTATCTTTCAGATTTCTCTCTCGACATGGGCATCCCTTCCGTGGGTGCGTTGGCCTATGATCCTTTGAATTTTCCGGGAAAAAGTGAAATAGTCTGGACAGCCGGGACAACTCCTGATCCGCAAAAAGCTTTAAGTCGTGCCCTTACAGAAGTGGCCCAGCTTGCCGGTGATTTTAATACCGGTTCCAACTATGTGGCCAGCGGTCTTCCCAAATATACTAAATTAGAGGACGCAAATTTTGTAATCAGCCCTGACAAAGAAGTAGATATCAACACACTTCCTGACATTTCAAACAACAATATTAAAATTGAAGTCCAAAACTTAATATCTGCTCTAGCAAATAAAGGTATGGAAGTAATTGTTGTCAATACGATGCATCCTTTACTTGAAATACCGGCTTTTTATACCATCATACCCGGAGCCCATTTCAGGGAGCGGGCTCTGGGAACCAGTATCGGGATGTTCTCTGCCAAAATTATTGCTGAAAACAAAAAACCGGAAGCAGCCATTGATGAACTAAAAAAGATAGAAAAATTGCTTCCTGAAAAATATTACATCAAATTTTATCTTGGTTCATGCCACCTTGCCCTCAGTGACCCTGAAACAGCGCTCAAATATTTCACCCAGTCTCTGGAACTTGATCCTACAGAACAGGACATCCCGAGCATCCTTTCCTATATGGGTGTATGCCTCAATGAAATGGGAGAATACCGAAAAGCTATTGGGGTATTAAAAAACGCAGAAAGATATGATAAAGAAAGGACAGATATCTATAATTTAATGGGATTCAGCCATTTCAAACTCAAAGAGCATGAAAAGGCCATAGCATTTTTCAAAAAGGTTCTTAAGATAGACCCGGGTTCAGCCATTGATTATGCAAACATTGCCTCAAACTATCGGGATATGGGCCAAAAAGAAAACGCCATAAAATATTATAAGATGGCCTTGGCTATGGATTCTGCAATAGAGTTTGCAAGAGATAATCTGGCAAAGTTGAGGCAAACGAATTAGGCCCTATATATTTGCCTTGAAAGAAATTTAAATTTAGAAATCCGAGGTTGAACCGCGTGTCAACAATTCTTCAGCAAGACTTGCGTAGTCAAATGAACCGTAGCAGTTCTGTCTGAAAAAAATCACGGGTTTGCCAACACCGGCACTTTCGGCAATGGTTGTATTAACCCTTATCACAGTATCGAAAAGAAAATCAGCATACCTGTCATCATTTTTAAGCTTCTCTAAAATACTGTGGCTGACTCTGGTCCGCACGTCGAATAATGTCGCAACAACACCTGTTATTTTAAGATCAGGGTTAATATTCTCCTTGATGGCAAAAATAGTGTCAAAGAGTTCATCCAAGGCAGCATAGGCATACGGATGTGTCTGGCACGGCACGATAACCTCTTTTGCATAGGCCAAGACATTGACGGTCAGCAATGAAAGACTGGGGGGAGTGTCAAGGAGTATGAAATCATACTCCCCTGAGAGGCTTTCAAGAGCTTCTTTTAACCTGTTTTCCCGTCCGGCCTCATCAACCAACTCAACCTCTGCGCCGGCAAGATCTACATGGGATGGAATAAGATCAAGTCCCTCCCATCTTGTTGGTACAATTGTTTCGGCGGCCTTAATCGAATCTTTCTCCTTGACAAGATCATACACCGTAGGCATTTCGTCATCCACATCAACTCCAAGCCCTCTGGTTGCATTAAATTGCGGGTCCATGTCCACAACAAGAATTGTTTTCCCTTCCTGGTGCAAAGCCGCCGCAAGATTTATGACTGTCACAGTTTTTCCAACGCCGCCTTTTTCATTTGCCACAGCAATTATTCTGGTCTTTTTATCGCCCATCATTTAACCTCCATTGGTTTAATTTCATCCGGGTTAAACTGTCGACTCTATCTTTTCTCTTATTATGTTTATTCTGCCATCGATTTCTCTGGAAGATTGCTCCATCTCTCTCAGTATTTCAGTTGTCCGTTGCTTGTCAATCAGCTTATTGTTGATCAATTCCACTATGTTTGAAAGATCTGTAACATAAGCCTGAAAACGATCAAGTAGCGATTCGTACAGGCTTTTTGATACTGCCTCAACAAGTTTATTTATGTATTGAAATTTTATATTCTCCTGGTAGTCCTTGAAATGAAAAACGATCGATCTTTCTGTTTCACGCTTCACACGCAAAACACCGCCCCTCAATGCCCGTATTTCATCTTCATTTTTACTTTGAATCGATTTTTTAAACAATCTTTTTAATATTTTAATAACTGTATAAAATCCGAGACGAATTACTGCGTCGGTTTTCATCTTTGCCGTATAACGCATAGGCGCAACTGCAGGAGGAAATGCTAACCCTGTTATATCTTTTATCGCGTTGATGTCCGCCAACTCGATCCTTTTCTGATTATTTTGAGAACGTTTGATTTCAAGACTCCCAATCATACTGTTATATTCAGCATTAGCATCCTGTATCATGACATCGAATGGGCCGGCAATTGAATCAAAATATTCCTTGATCCGCGTCTCCTTTTCCCTGACAAAACGGATTACTTCAGGATTTATGGCTTCGGCCATATAAGTGTCAAGCGCCTGCTTGAATTCCTGAAAAACCAGATATAGAGTGTTTGAAAAACCTGCAACTTTGAGGTTTTCATCATATTGTTGATGCGACACTTTATAGCTTCTGATAAATTCAACGATATCGGTTAAAAGATTACCGGATCGGACGTCAAAATAACAATCAATATCTGATTTAAGCTCACGCTTTATCTTTTGAATGGAACCATCAAGCGTATTTTTTATCATAGACTTTATTTGATTCATCCTTATCTGATGGCTCTTTATCTTTCCAACGATTTCACTTGCACTATCGGCATCTTTGGCAAGAATATTCTGTCTGATTAATATCCAATGAGCCGCCCCTGATGAAATCACACTGAGACGTTCGAGATGGTTTTTTAGCAGCAGAAAATAACTGTCCCTGGTCAGTTTATTATAAAAATATGATTCAAAACGCTCAGTTTCTCGGTCTGAAAAGGCTGTCAACTCTTTTTCTTTCTTCCATTGCGCTAGTCTCAGTCTATCTTTTTGTGAAAGGTTCATATTTTGCACTTTAAAAAGGTTAAAAAGTGCTGATATTGAATAAATATCGGGGTCCGGTTTTATCATTGAAAGCTCTTCTTTTGCTTTTTCAATCAGGGCCTTAAGGTCGTTGATCGATTCATGCTCGCTGAAATCACAATTTATAACAAACAATATGTTATCCATAATCCCCATCTTTTTTATTATGGACAAAAACTTGATGTCGGCTTCCCTAAGTCCTGTTCTGCTGCTAACAACATAGATAATGAGATGCGTTAAAAGCAAGTAATCCTGGATCATGGCAAGATGAAGGGGATTGGGGGAGTCGCTGCCCTGACAGTCGGCAAATTCAATATTGCCGTCAATGCTTCCAGAATCGATTTCCAGTTGAATATCCTTCAGGTAGACTGCCATAGACATATCACCCACAAAAGCCCAGTGTTCTTTAAACAGGTTGTCCTCATATTGACTTGTCATGGTGTCTGAGGATATTATATCTTTAACCTTATCATATCCTTTAATGTAGGATGTTAGAAGAACACTGTTAACATTGCGGGCATAATTGGTAAATAGATGCTCCGTTCCCAGCGAGTGGAGTGCCTGTTGAAGGTAAATTCGTTCCCTTTTTCGTCTTATGTCGAACCTGTTCTTTTCTGTTCGCCAGTCTAATGATGGGAACAAAACCAAGGCCTGTTCTATCTCCGAATTAACCTCATCCCAGGATTTAAAGAGAAGTTTTGCTTTAAGCTGTTTTCCGCTGCGCACTCGTGTAGTAATCGATGTAACAACGCCGGCGCCTCGTTTTAAGTGATCTCCCTTAAAAAGTGCATTAATAAATGTACTCTTTCCGGATTTAATGGAACCCACAACAGCGACACGAATAGTCTTGTCCGACATCTGTTTGTGGATACCGCTACATGTCTTTTGCCAATCTTCAAAGGATTGATCAGACATCCCGGTTATAGATATAGCATCAGAAAAAAGGGTCGAGATATCCTGATTTATCTGAAAAAGTTCTCCTTTAAGAGAGTTATATGTATCCATTTCAACTGTAAATATTTATTTAGATTAAGAATTTGGAACAAAAAAATAGAAACGCAACCCAAACGTTGGCGCTGTTTATTACAATGGATCAAATTAATTGTCAAAGCGATTTAATTTTCATCTCTTTTAGAGCGATTTTTACACGGTTTAAAATCGGATTGTATATATACATTTCTATTTCTAAAAGGACTAAAACGTCACTGATTTTTTATTTTTTACTGCTTGGTTAACATAATAGCTTGTAAATTTTAAGATTTCATGCTACAAATCCTTCACTCCTGTAAAGCGTAAGGTAAAGTCCGTTTTTTAGGATAAAAATTAAATAGTGAAGGAAACACAAGTCTATGTCAGAAAAACATCCTGAATGTCCGCTGTATAATCCCTTGAATTGCAAAGAATATTATCATCCTAAACTCTGTGCATTTGTAAAGAAAGACAAGGTCTGTTTGAAAAAAAAGAAGCCAAAAAAGAAACAAAAAGCAAAGAAAAAAGCGAAAGAAAAATAGATCGCTTTGCCACATTAAGTTAAGCGACCATGCCGCCGCCAGCCCGAATATTTCAAAAAGAATACCACCTAAATTAACAAATGCGGCAAATCAGACTTGTGAATTATACAGGATAGAAAAGAAGATTATAACAATAGAGAACATATACTTAGGTCTCGCTCAAAAGCAACCTCACATTTTAATACGCCGATCCATCCCGCCTGGCTGCGTTGCTCGTCGGTTAATCAGCCAAAGTTAGGTGGAGGATCGCCCTCATCGCGCCTTGCCATGCGGGCCTTAGAGGAGGTTTTGGAATGAGTTCTACGAAAAAATTGGGACACTCATGCATGGCCTGATGTATTTAAAAGCATAGCCGGATTTACTCCCATCTTTTTCATGGCCTCTTTCCATCGTGTTTCAATAGGCATATCAAATATAATTTCTTCAAAAACAGGATATGTCAGCCAGGCATTTGCCTTTATTTCTGATTCTAGCTGCCCCGGACCCCAGCCGGCACATCCCAGGGCGATAATATAGGATTTCGGTCCTCCTCTACCCACGGCAACCGCTTCTAGGATATCTCTGGTATTGCTCATGGCTATAGTAGATGTAATCATAAAACAACCCTCCCAAGCAAAAGGAGGACCATGGAGAACAAATAACTCGCCCATATGAACCGGTCCTCCAATATGGATTGGAATCGATTCTGCAATAGTAGTATTCTCCATTTTAAGTTCATTAAAAATATCCTTTCCGGACAAGGAAGGATGTACTCTGTTTATTACGATTCCTACAGCCCCTGCCGGAGTATATTCGCAAATACAGATAACGGTCTGGTTAAAATTCGGATCAACCAATGAAGGCATTGCCATTAGAAACTGTCCCTTGAAAGAAACAGGGGAATTATTTTCCATATTTCCCTCCATGGAAATTTTTCTATCACGTATCATAGTTTATGACAGGATACTTTTGTCTTCGAGTCTTGTCAAGAATACAAAATATGCTCTTTCCTTTTGACAGATAGAATTGTTAAACATATAATTCAAATTATAAAATCGTTTTGTGATTTTATGCAACGCGGCTACGCCACTTATAAAAAAGAACCCTCTATTCTATTAAGTTGGCTCACAACGCTTAGAATTGACATCCGGTCCATAGGGCCTACACCTGGAGGGAGTATTGGAGTGATGGAATAAAGTTGTTAATTTTCCGAGCTGCTTATTTAACTTAATGAATTAACTGAGATAAGGAAAGATATATCATGAACCATTATTCAAATATTATAGCCGAAATGCGAAATGATGCAGCTGATATCTTATACAAAGCCTTGGAAGCGGTCGAACCAGGCGCTGCTGTTAAGCGATACTGCAGGGTTGATGGAGACAACCTTTTTATCGGTGAGAGGATATATGACCTTGTCAAATACAAAAACCTGTTTCTGATCGGTGCAGGAAAAGCCACAGCCCCTATGGCGGCAGCCATAGAGGATATCCTCGGTAAAAGGGTTACAAGTGGCATCATCATCGTAAAATATGGCCATGTGGCCGACCTTGACAGGATCAACCTAATAGAAGCCGGGCATCCCGTGCCTGACGAAAATGGACAACATGGAACAGAAGCCATCCTGAAACTCGTAAGAGATGCCGGAAAGGATGATCTGGTAATATGCCTGATTTCAGGAGGTGGATCAGCCCTTACGCCGCTTCCTTTTCATGGCCTTACCCTTAAAGACAAGCAGGAGACTATTAAAGTACTACTTTCCTGCGGTGCAACTATTCACGAAATAAACGCGATACGAAAACACACCTCCATGATAAAAGGAGGTAGGCTTGCACGGGCAGCATATCCTGCCACGCTTGTTTCTCTTATACTTTCGGACGTAGTGGGAGATGACCTCGATGTTATCGCATCAGGGCCAACTGTGCCGGATTCGAGCACGTTTTCCAGTTGCATGAAAATTCTTCAAAGATATAATATCTTAAAAAAAATACCTGAAACCGTTTTGAATCATATTGAGGCCGGTGCCTCTGGAAAGGTCCCAGAAACTCCGAATACCGATGATTCTGCTTTTGACAAAACGTACAATCTGATTATCGGAAGCAACATTGAATCATTAATGGCCGCAAAGCAAAAAGCTGAAAGCTTAGGATACAAAGTCCTTGTCCTTTCTTCTATGATAGAAGGTGAAACCAGGGATGTTGCACATGTTCACGGGGCCATAGCCAGGGAGATAATTAAAACCGGAAACCCCCTGCATCCTCCTGCCTGTATCCTTTCAGGAGGCGAAACTACAGTAACACTCACAGGAAAGGGGCTTGGAGGACGAAACCAGGAATTTGCACTGGCTTCAGCAATAGATATTGCCGGTAAGAATGAAGTTGTTATTCTTAGCGGTGGTACCGATGGTAACGACGGTCCTACAGATGCGGCCGGGGCTTTTGCTGATAACTTTACACTGAAGCGAGCCGGCGAAATGGGTTTAGATCCTTATTATTTCCTTTTAAATAACGATTCTTATCATTTTTTTCAAAAACTTGGGGACCTGCTCATGACAGGTGCTACCAATACTAATGTAATGGATCTTAGGATTGTGCTTGTAAAATAACAACTACCCCATGCTCAGGATATTTCTGATTTTCCGAGACAGTTGTTCCACATTAAATGGTTTCTGAATAAAGCCATTACAACCACGATTCATTATTTCAGAAGCCTGTCCATCTATGCTGTATCCACTGGAAAGAAGAACTTTAATTTCAGGGTTTATTTCTTTGAGCCTGTCATAAGTCTCGCCGCCTCCTATGTCAGGCATGATCATGTCCAGGATGACCATATTAATCTTGTTTTTATTTGCACGATAGATCTCAATCGCTTCTTTTCCACTTTTAGCCATTATTACTTGGTAACCCAAGCTTGATAGAATCTGGCTTCCAATATCAATGATTATTTCCTCATCATCGACAAAAAGAACCATTTCAGTCCCCTGCAAGGCTTTCTGATCCAAATGTTTTTCTTTTACAACCTTCTTTCGGGATGCCAATAAATAAACGTCAAAGGTGGTCCCCCTTCCTATCATACTATGGGCATTGATAATCCCACCATGATTCTTGATTATGCCGTAAGCAGAAGCAAGACCAAGCCCTGTCCCCCTACTTCTTTCTTTGGTTGTAAAAAATGGGTCAAACATCCTTTTTAAAGTATTTTCATCCATACCCACACCGGTATCTCGTACTGAAATTTTAACATAACTACCACTTTCGATAGAAAAATGCCTGACGTAGTTCTCATCAAGTGTGACATTTTCTGTTTCAAGATATAAATCTCCACCACTTGGCATAGCCTGTCCGGCGTTAACATAAAGGTTTAACAATACCTGTTCAATTTGACTATGATCTACCTCAACCGTCCAGATATCTTTTTGATATTTTCTGTGAACTCTGATCTCCTTTTTGGTTCGACTAAACATATCGGAACTTTTTTCGATTAGATCATTAATGTCAACCGGTTTTACTTCATACTTTCCCCCTTTAGCAAATCCTAAAAGCTGTTTGGTAAGATCCGCTCCACTTATAACATATTTTTCAATGTTTTTTATTTTTTCATGGTGTGGATGGCTGGAATCAAAATCAAGAGATATGAGAGATGCGTTCCCCAGAATCCCCATAAGCAGGTTGTTAAAATCGTGGGCTATCCCGCCGGCCAGGGTCCCAATTGCTTCCATTTTATGGGCTTGCTGGATCTGAGCTTCAAGCTTCTTCTGCTCACTGATGTTTCGTAAATTTACTACGCTTCCGGCAGGGTTTCCATCTCGGTCATTATATATGGCGCCACTTATACTGACGGGAATAATATCACCTGTTTTAGTGAATCTTTGTGTTTCAACGCCTGAGATGTTTTCTCCAGCCAGTACCTTTTCAATCATTATCTTGGTTTCCGGCCAATTTTTTTCAGGCACAAACATATCCATTTTCTTACCCAAACATTCCTCAAGGGTCCATCCAAAAACTTTTGTAAATGTTGGGTTTAAATAGGTTGCCCTGCCCTCCATGTCATAAACCATGACCGAATCAGGATTTGCTTCAAGAACAGTACGATATTTATTTTCACTTTCGCGCAACGATTCTTCAGTCTTTTTACGGATTGCAATTTCCTGCTGTGCTTTTTCATACAGCCTGGCATTCTCGACTGCAATCGCTGCAGATCCGGCCAGTGGCTCAAGCAATGTCAAGTGTGTTGCATCGAAACGTCCAGGCTCTGTATCCACAACCTGGAGCACCCCGATCACCTCTCCTTTGATCCGTAGCGGAACAGTTAGGATAGAATTCATATCCTGCCCTATAAGCTGGTCTATTTCTTTATGATGGCGTTCATCGGCATAGGTTTCTGATGAGATCAAACTCTCACCGTGGTGAGCCACCCAGCCGGCTATACCTTCTCCATGTGCCAATCGCCAGCCGCGCAGAGTGTCTCCATAAGCACCAGTGGCTTGTAGGCAGACCAGTTCGCCGGTTTCTTCCTCGGTTAACCATATCGAGCTGCCCACCACATCCATCAGCCGTCGCACTTCTTCCAAAACAGTACTGAGAACCTGGTCCAGCTTTAGGCTTGAATTGAAGGCCTGGCTTGCCTGGTTATGCAATTTCAGCTCGCGGTCACGTAACCGCATCAACTCCGCTGCCCGCTCTTGATCAGTCACATCACTTATAACAACTATACTTGTAGATTCATCCATATTGATAGGCAAGATTTTCATTTTAACTTGATACTCGTTCAATCTAAAGGAAGTATCCTCGGATATTGTTTTTGATTTTACACCAAGTGTTTTTAGAAGATTAAGCACTCTTTGACGGTCATCTCCAGCAAATAGTTCGGCAAAATTGGAACCTAACAAAAATTCCTCAGAGATCTGGAAAAAGGAAAGAGCTTTTGGATTGGCATAAACGATTCCTCCATCAGAAGTGATCTTTAAAATCCCATCTGATATTTTCTTTAATACGACATCAAAATA
Source organism: Desulfobacteraceae bacterium (assembly GCA_030671225.1). GTDB lineage: Bacteria > Desulfobacterota > Desulfobacteria > Desulfobacterales > UBA11574 > DAOVAE01. Next base: position 1,870 of record DAOVAE010000009.1, on the reverse strand, counting down.
TTTTTTGACCGCAGACAATTCCTCCACTATTTTGCCCATGTTATCAGTCCCTTTTGGAAAATATTTATTTAAAGTTTATTATAATAGTATGCATTATTAAATCATGACATTCAAGCTGTTTTATTCCCATACATTTAAATAACATAGTACTATTTATTCATTAATCATCATTTTTATCTTTGTATTTAAAATCATGATAAATCGTTGGACATTTTCAGTTTGGTTTAATATAAAAAGAAAATTGATTGTTTAATTTCCGAGAAGCATAATTATGCGCGCAGTAGTACAAAGAGTAAAATCAAGTTCTGTAGCCGTGGACAATGATGTGATCGGGGAAATCGGGAAAGGGCTTTTAATACTTTTAGGCGTTGCAAAAGCGGACACAGCCGATAATGCTGAATATCTTGCCGATAAGATTTTAAACTTGAGAATTTTTGAAGATGAAAACAGTAAGATGAACCGCTCTTTACTCGATACTGGCGGCGAAATGTTGGTTGTCTCCCAGTTTACCCTGCTTGGTGACTGTACAAAAGGCCGACGCCCCTCATTTGTCCATGCTGCCAAGCCGGACCTGGCCAACGAACTTTACGAACACTTTGTAGAGCAGGTTCGCAAAAAAGGTGTCAACATTGCAACCGGCCAATTCCGAGCCGTGATGGACGTATCCTTGGTTAATGACGGGCCGGTAACGCTCATCGTGGAAAGCCGATAATCCTAATCCCTCAAATAATAATAACTGTTTTTATTTAGAACCATTACTCCCGACTCAGGTGCAAGCATTAAAACATGCTTTTCTCATCAAAATCGAGGATCCCTTTTATTTTTGCCACGTGGCTTTTTTTGCTGTTTCTTTGTTTTTTACACTCTGGACAGGCGAAAAACCTTTATGCCCAAAAGCTCGATGATTTAAATAAGCTTATTGGAAATCAGGATGCAATTTTGGTTGCAGACCCCCAAGGCCGGGTTATTTTTTCAAAAAATGCCGACATGCAGCTTGTTCCAGCTTCTACCCTGAAAATTTTCACCGCTCTTGTGGCCCTCCATTATCTTGGCCCGGAATACAGATTTGCCACAGAGTTTTATCAGGATCAAGATTCCAATCTCAAAGTAAAAGGATATGGGGACCCCCTTCTCATATCAGAAGCTTTAGCGGAAATCGCTAGCAACATTGCAACCTGGCTTGACTCCAAACCTAATGGGATTAACGACCTGGTACTGGATGATTCGTATTTTAAGGCTTCCATCATAATTCCTGGCGTTACATCTTCTTTCGAACCTTATGATGCACCCACCGGGGCTTTATGTGCCAACTTCAATACAGTCAATTTTAAGCGTAAAAAAAATGGCGCCTTTGTCAGTGCCGAACCTCAAACCCCTCTTTTACCGTTTGTATTGTCAAGAATAACTGCATCTGACATGGATCGAGGCAGGATTATACTTTCCCCTAAAAAAAATGAAATTACACTCTATGCCGGTCATCTTCTTTTATATTTTCTGAAAAAAGAAGGGATAGAATCAAACGGAAGAATCAGGATGGGAAGGGTTAGAAAAGAAGTCGACAAACTCATTTTCAGATACCTTTCCAGGCTCTCATTGATACAGGTCATCTCAAAGCTTCTTGAATATTCGAATAATTTTATTGCCAATCAGTTACTTATTTCCGTTGGAGCAAAGGCTTACGGTCCTCCTGGAACTCTGGACAAAGGTGTTCACGCAGCATTAACTTATGCAAAGAACAATCTCAAAATCGATAATATCAACGTTGTGGAAGGTTCAGGAATATCACGAAGAAACCTGATTTCGGCAAAAAGCCTTTACAAGATCCTCAAAGTATTTGAACCGTACTATTCTCTTATGCGCCGGAGGGGCA
>DAOVAE010000027.1 GCA_030671225.1 Desulfobacteraceae bacterium | reverse complement strand
TGCCTGCATTTGTCGATACGATCAAATCCATCAAAGAGACCATTATTACCAACATCGTATTGATCGGCCAGGTACCCTCCCCCACGTTCAAGGAGAAACGACGCACCAGTATTTTTATGGAGAGACTGGCCGAATTCCATGTTGATGAATGCACAACAGATGGTTACAGAAATCCGATCGGTATCGTCAAGGGAACATCCGAAACAAAGCCGCCTATCTTTGTGGTTGCGCACCTTGATGCCATTTGGGGAACAGACATTGATCATTATTTCACCATCAAAGAAAATTCCATAACCGGTGCGGGTATCATGGACAATTCCATCGGTGTCGGGGTTCTGGTCTCATTGCCGGAAATTTTTCGAAAATTAAACTTACGCTTTGAATCTGACATAGTTCTGGCAGGGGTTATACAATCTATAGGAAGGGGCAATCTTAGGGGCATCAGGCATCTTTTAAAAACATGGGCTACTCCCATAAGAGGTGCTGTCTGCATTGAGAGTTATGAACTTGGAAGGCTTAACTATTACGCTGACGGCATGATTCGATGTGAAGTCGACTGCAATATCTCTACAACCAATGGATGGGAACATAAATTCAAACCTAATGCGATCCTGATAATAAATGAAGTGATCAATCAGATTTTAAAATTGCGTTTGCCTCAAAAACCCCGCTCAAGGGTAATTGTCGGGAAAACTTCGGGGGGCTTCAAACATGGTATGATCGCCTATGATGCAAGACTCGGCTTCGAGATCCAAAGCAACTCCGACAAAATGGTAAAGTCGGTTTTCAACAACATTAAAGATATAGTAGAAGGTATAGATCACGAATATGAAGTTGAACTGAAGCTAAAGACTTTAAGCAATATTAGTGCCACAAGATTAAAATTCAATCATCCTCTGGTAAAAAGTACTGTAGCTATAATGAAAAAACTCGATTTAACACCTGTAAGTGAACCGTGTGAGTCGGAACTTTCAATTTTTCTTTCGCGCAAGATACCGGCGGTCACCCTCGGAATTACCCGTGGAGAAAACTATCAAAAAATAAATGCAATGGCGGAAATTGAACCCATGTTTAAAGGAATCGCTCAGATTATCGGAGTAATTATGGCCATCGACAACGGGGTGTGTGATGAATAGGAGCTGGCTTGAAAAAAATACATTCCATTATTCTGCTTTTAGCGATCTCGATCGGCTTGTAGAGGAAAAACAAAGAAAAAACCTGAAAATTTCTCTGTGCCTGCCGACCTTAAATGAAGAAAAGACCATCGCAAAAGAAATTCTGATAATGAAATCAGAGCTGATGACCCGCTATCCGCTTCTGGATGAGCTTGTTGTTATCGACTCCGGCTCAACAGACAAAACCAGAGAAATCGCCAGATCATATGGTGCCGACGTTTATGAAGCAACAGAAATTCTACCTGACCTGGAAAAGTTCAAAGGCAAAGGTGAAAATCTCTGGAAAGCCCTTTATGTTACACAGGGTGATATAATAGTTTACCTTGATTCGGATATAAAAAATATTCACCACAGATTCGCATATGCGCTTTTGGGTCCGCTTATTCTTTTCGACAATATTAAATACGTCAAGGCCTTTTATGACAGGCCAATTGCTATAGGAAAAAGCAAAATCAGACCCACAGGCGGAGGCCGAGTCACTGAACTTGTGGTCAGACCCCTGTTTTCTCTTTTCTTTCCGGAACTCACCCAGATTCTCCAGCCTTTATCAGGCGAATACGCCGGCTTTCGAGAAATATTTGAAGCAATTCCATTTCCCATAGGTTACGGTGTTGAAACCAGCATGATTCTGGATATCTATGAAAAATGGGGACTTAATGTCATTGCTCAGGTTGATCTTGACAAGCGAATTCACAGAAACCAGAGCACAAGAGCATTAGGGAAAATGTCCTTTGCAATTCTAATGACATTTATCAACCGCAAAATAAAATTAGGATTAGTAGATTATAAAGAAAATCTCTTCAATGAACTGATACAATATAATCTTGTAAAAAACGAATACGAGCCGGATATTTTTAAAATTGAAGGCCACGAAAGGCCACCTATTATAGAAATTCCTGCATATAGAGAAAAATTTTATAAATCGTAACCGTTCACAGGTTCAGGGTTCAACCCGCCACAAAGATAGGCGGACAAGCGTTCAGGGTTAAAGGCATTGAAGATTCGAAGTCCTCGTTACAAATGTTCATTTTCCCAAGTAAATGGTAATTTGGCTTCAAATTTTGGATTAGGCCTTACGAAACTGACGCTTTTCTCGTAAATATACATCCCAAATGAAGTTCGGGGACGAGAATGGAACCTTGAACCCCTGAACCTTTGAACCGTGAACGGTTACGAAGCATTAAGTTGATTTTAATCAAATATCAGATTATGTAATAGTTTAGTTCTTTGAAACAAATCGACTTCAAACGAGCTTCGGGTATGATTAAATTTTATGCTGGAAACTGTTTGACCCGCCTGCCACGAGTTTTTTCAGGAAAAATTTAATTATACCTGAAGCGGCAATATTTTCAAAAATTTAAAATGTTACCAGATTATATGTTTTTATCAACTGAAATATTATCAGGAGACAGGGTAAACGCATTTGATTTCGGTGCAGCGTAGCGACGGCGTGTTTCTCTTGGAAACCGACTGACTGTTTAAAGGGCTTTAGTACGCGTTAGCCCGAGCCGAATGAAATTATGACTTAAAAAATCAATGGGTTAATTTAGCGACGAATTGTTCTTAATAACTCTGGCGCGGCTCGGGCTTACGGGTGCTTAAGCACAAGTTTCAGTCGGTTGGAAAGAGATATACGCCGTCGTGGAGCGTTCTCCCTGTATTGGAATTCAAATGCGTTTACCCTGTATCAGGAGAATACAAAGATGAATGGAGAAAAAAATCTTGATATTTTGCTCAATTCTATCAATCCACATCTTTATGATGGTGAGTTCGTGTTTTGCACCTTAGATGAAAAATCGTATCGAGATTCGGAATTAGAACCACTATCTATGTTTCGTGAGACAGAAGGTATATCAGTTGTTATAGATAAAAAAGTTGCTGACGAACTTTCTATACCGTACTCTCATGTGTGGTCGTTGATTACTTGCTTAATTCATTCCGATCTCACTGCGGTGGGTTTTCTTGCTGTGATTACGCGCAAACTAGCAGAGGCAGGAATAAGCGTTAATGCAATTTCTGCATACTATCATGATTACCTTTTTGTACCGGTTGAGAAAGCTCAAAGCGCATTGAATTTATTGAAAAAATTAGGCAAGTAAGCCTGTTCAACCCGTCACTCCCCGCTATTGTAATAAAAAAAATACAAGAAGGCTTGACTCTCTTAATCAATTGATATATGGATTTTGCCCGATAATGGAAATAAGGTCTATTTTGATACCGTGACTTAATTATTATTATGAAAGGAGACTCTACAAATGGCTTTTATTGTTACACTTGACGAAGATAAATGTGAAGGTTGCGAAGAATGTGTAGATGTTTGTCCGGTTGAAGTATTCGAGATGGAGGATGACAAATCAGTACCGGTCAATGCTGATGAGTGCCTTGGTTGTGAAAGTTGCGTTGAAGTATGTGAACCGGGCGCAATTACCATCGAAGAGATATAATCAGCATAAAATTTCATGTTCCCTGGGTCCATTTTTTTATTCTTTGGGCCTGGGGACAGATCGATTATACCGTCAATCTGTTGTCATTCCCGTCAAAAATAATTTCCCCCGCAAAATTCCGATACTTCATATCCGCTATCCATATTATTAACGAGTGTCCATCCGTAAATACATCATGGGCACTAAGGAGTTTCCAATGCGGAAATGAAAATTTTTTCGCAAGGTCAAGGAAATCAAGGAATTGCGCGGAGACATACATCATGTATGTCGCACAAGCAATTTTGCAGATTGACGCCGAGATTGCGGAAAAAGGCCATTTCCGAATGGAAACTAACTATCGATCATGAACAACACAAAACCTATGACATATCCTGATATGGCCGTTGTTAAGCAGAAGCTTTATTCTTCTGGAATTAATGATATTTCTGCCGCCGTACTGTCTGCTCTTTCGGCATTCACAATCTCAGAGATGGTAAAGCCCGGCAAGACCGTGGCCGTGGCGGTGGGCAGCAGAGGCATCAACAGGATCGACAGTGTCGTTTACCATTCTCTGAAGTTTCTTAAAAACAAAGGGTTGAAGCCTTTTATTGTTCCTGCCATGGGGAGTCACGGCGGAGCCACGGCAAAAGGGCAGAGGGATGTTCTGGCGAAACTGGGAATAACGGAATCCACCATGGGATCTCCGGTTTGTTCTGAAATGGATGTTGTCCAGGTTGGCAAACTCTCAAACGGGCTAAAAATCTTTTTTTCCAAAAAGGCATTGGAAGCTGATCATATTGTGGTTATCAATAGAATCAAACCACATACAAAGTTCAGGGCGGAGATAGAAAGCGGGCTTTGCAAGATGCTGACCATAGGCCTTGGCAAAGCACAAGGAGCAACCGAGTTTCATCGCTGTGCAGTCCAGCATACCTTCAAAGTTATTGAAGATGCTGCAACGTTTATCATAAATCAGGGCCGCATCCTTTTCGGACTGGCCCTGCTGGAAGATGGTCGCGGCGATCTTGCGTATGTTGAGGCTATTTTACCATCGTCAATTGTTGAGCGTGACAAAATACTCCTTAAGGAAGCTAGGGCCGCGATGGGTCGTATTCCGTTTGATTATCTGGATATTTTAATTGTCGACTTTATCGGTAAAGACATCAGCGGAATCGGCATGGATTCTAATATTACCGGCAGACACAGGGATATTGTGGGCGATTTTTCTATTTCTCCCCATGTAAAAAGGATATTTGCAAGAGATTTATCCCCGGCTTCAAACGGTAATGGCAATGGAATCGGACTTGCGGATATAACCACAAAACGGCTTGTGGATTCATTGGATATTCAAAAGACTTATATCAATGCCCTGACGGCAATTTCACCCGAAAAAGCTGCAATTCCAATATATTTTGATACAGATCGCAAATCGTTGGATGTATGCGCAAGAACCATAGGCCTCGATTCCATGGCAAAAGCACGAATTGTAAGAATAAAGGATACTGCCAGCCTTGAACTGCTCCAGATCTCCAAAGCACTTAAGCTGGAGGTCTTATCAAATCCGGACTTAGAACTGATTACGCCATGGCAACCATTTGAGTTTGATGAAGACGACAATTTAATGGAATTCAAAAATCCAAATAAGACTATTCGTAACACTTTAGCTTTTTGAAAATATTACCGCTTCAGGTATAATTAAATTTTTACTGAAGCTCGTTTGAAATCGGCTTGTTTCAAAGAACTAAACTAATACTACTATTTAAAGTTAAAAATGACTTGCCATTTGATTTTTAAAACACATTTTGGCCATACTGCGGTGATATACCGTGAAAAACCGTTTGCTGTTATTAAAATTTTCCTGCCCCGCGCGGACAGAGAGAGTCTTGTTAAAACTATTGAAGCTTTAGGATGGAAAGACGCCGGTTTTCATGACAGCGCTTTCATAGTAAAAGAATCGATAATCGATTATTTTAAAGGAAAGCCGATACTCCCTCCATGGGGATTGATGGACATGAGCGGACTCACAAAGCTGCAGCAATCCGTACTTTTTGCCACGGCCGATATCCCATATGGAGAGTTGAAATCCTACAAAGAGATCGCCCATGCCGTTAATCTGCCCCGTGCCTATCGATTTGTGGGCACTACACTTGCGAACAACCCCTTCCCTGCTCTGATACCCTGCCACAGGGTGATCCGAAGCGACGGGTCCTTTGGCCGGTTCGGCGGAGGATCAGACTTGAAAAGGAAACTGATTGAACTGGAAGCCCGCTACAAGTCATAGATTCCTGTCTTATCCCTGAATTCTTTATAGAGGCCCGGATATTTCACGAGCCTCAAGGTACTCAATCCTTTGTAGCAATGGTGGATGGGAATAGTTGAAACATACATAAATCGGATGTGGTCTGAGATTGGAAAGATTTTCTTTGGCCATTTTCTTCAAAGCTGTTGTAAGAGGTTTTGCGGTCTTAACAATCCCAAGCGAGTAAAAGTCTGCCTCCCTTTCAAATCTTCTGGAAATAGCCATCCCGATTGGTGAAATAAAAAAGTTTACAGGCTCCCACAAGATGCCCACCAAAAAGAGACCCACGTAGCAGGGCATGTTTGAAAAACCAAAACTTTCATATATCACATTCCATGTAAGAATTTTTGATGTCATAAAAAAAAGTAAAAGGGAGACAAAAGCAATTATAATAAGTTGCTTTTTAATATGATTTTTTTTCAAATGCCCGACTTCATGGGCCAAAATAGCCAGAATTTCGTCCTGACTGTGCGACTGAATCAGAGAATCGAACAGTACAATCCGTTTTGCTCTGCCCAGACCCGAAAAATACGCATTGGTATGCCGGGTTCTCCTGGTTGCATCCATCTGGTATATCCCTCCAACATTAAGACCTTCTTCTTTAGCCAGTCGATTAATACTATCTTTAAGCTCGGAATCTTCAAGCGGGGTGAACTTGTTAAAGAGCGGCGCAATAATCGTGGGATAGAGTATGGTCATAAGCAACTGGAAACACAAAAAAATAGCCCATGCCCAGATCCACCAGTTCTGTCCTGCATATTTTATCATCAAAAGGAGTGAACTAAGAAGGAAGGTCCCTATAATTATCACCACCAGCATCGACTTTACCAGATCAGAAAGCCATATTTTCAGGGTTTTTGTGTTAAAGCCGTATCTTTCTTCCAGTACGAAACTGTGATAATAATCGAAAGGAAGGCCCATCGACACTTCTACCAGACCTATAACTGCAAAAAAGACCAGACCTGCTATCAAAAAATTCACTTGCACCAAAGATGCAGCCAGCCACGGGAGGATTCCTGAAAGGATGATATAAAGAAATATAACTTTGCTGACACTAGTCTGAACAAGCTTAAAGCGAATGTTATCCACGGTGTACCGACTGATCTTTTTCAATTCTTTTTCATCAATCATTCCATTAAAGGCGGCAGGCACCTTTTGTCCATATCTCTTAAGATAATTTGCATTTATTCGCTCAATGACAATATATAGCGCAAAACTGGCCAGATAGATGCAGATATAGGTTATTAAGTAAATATTTAATGGTATCATGCGGTTTTATAAATAAAAACTGTAACCGTTAACGGATTTCTTAAAATCACAAATTCCAAATACCAACGACCTAAACTATTTCGGTTTTTCCAGTTTTGATGAAAATATCTTTTTCAATTCGTTTGCCTTTCTTCAAGATCATAAGGTTTGGAATTTTGAATTTCAATATCTAATTTGTAAATCGGATATTGGGCAGCATTTTAACTTGGCAACATACCGGTTAACATACATCTTGCACAGCACAACAAACTGTGATAATTTTATTTTTTATGAAACAATATGTTATTGATGAGCTTAGACCCAAAGATTACGAAACGATCAAGGCTTATATGGATGAGAATTTTAATTCCTCAAATGTAGGTGGAATTTACTGGCTGCAACTCGATCAGAACATTTTAACCGAAGTTCAGAAAGAGCATGCAGAATGCCAACCGTTCTATTTTGCTGTTGATCTTGAACAAAACCTTATGGCTTTTGAGCTACTGGTACGCACCAAGAGCAGAATTCGATGTAACTGCATGGGCTATGCAACCGAAAAACAGCGAAATTGGTTTATCGGGTTTGCCGACTCCATATTCGACAAGCTTAAGATCAAAACTTGATGGCTTCGTAAAAAGTCCAACTTCTGCACTACGCTGAATTTCTCGTAACTGCGATGTACTATAAGTATGTCTCATTCCTCGGAATTTGGGCGAAATGTGATAATGGAATCTTTTGAGAAAGGCAAAAAGGGCGCATCGTTATGCTGAGGATAATACCTTTGGGCGGGCTGGGAGAAATCGGCCTTAACATGATGGTTTTCGAATACGGCGATTCGGCCTTTATTGTTGACGCCGGCCTGATGTTCCCGGAAGACTATATGTTGGGTATCGATTACGTAATCCCTGATATGAGTTATATAAAACAAGATAAGTCCAAAATCTTAGGGATTGTATTAACCCATGCACACGAAGATCATATCGGAGCACTCCCTTTTCTGCTGAAAGAAATAAATGTACCGATTTTTGGAACCCCTTTTACGCTGGGGGTTGTACGGAGTAAGCTGGAGAAGCAGGGACTCTTTTCATCCGTTTTATTGCATGAAATCTATCCAAGAAAAAAACTTGAATTAGGCTCTTTTGAACTCGAATTTATCCGTGTTTGCCACAGCGCTGTGGACGGTGTGGGTATTGTCATAAAAACGCCTCTTGGGCTTGTTGTTCATACAGGCGATTTTAAAATCAGCCACACTTCTGTCGACGGAATGATAACCGACGTAAACAGATTTGCCCGATGCGGCGAGGAAGGAGTCCTTGCCCTGCTGTCAGATTCTACAAATGTTGAAAAGGAAGGATATACAATCTCCGATCAGGAGGTCGGTGAAACACTAACAAGGATCTCTACAGGCAGGAAAGGGCGGATTATTGTAGGACTTTTTGCCTCCAGTATTACCCGTATTCAACAGGTCATCGATATTGCCCGGGCAACCGACAGGAAAGTCATTTTCAACGGCAGAAGCATAGAAACAAGTGTAAATATTGCAAAAAAGCTAGGATATATAAATATTTCCGAAGAGATGGAGGTAGATGTCGAACAGGTCAATGACTTTCCGGATGACGAGATCGTAATTATAACAACCGGGAGTCAGGGAGAACCCATGGCGGCTCTTGCCCGTATGGCTGCAGGCACTCATAAGCAGATAAAGATTAAAGAAGAGGACACGGTTATTTTTTCCTCGAAATTTATACCTGGAAATGAAAAAGCAATTACCAAAATTATCAATAACCTGTACAGACGAGGAGCCGACGTTATTTATGAAAAGATATCGGAGATCCACGTATCTGGACATGCTTTTCAGGAAGAACTAAAGCTGATGATCAACCTCACCAGACCCAAATATTTTATTCCGATTCACGGAGAATACCGGCATCTGATTCTTCATGCACGTCTGGCCGAGCAGGTTGGTATTTCAAAGGAGAATATTCTTCTTGCTGAAAATGGTCAGATCATTGAATTTGATGAAAATAGCGGCAGAGTTCGAGAGAGTGTTATTACAGGCCGGGTGCTCATAGACGGTAAAGGTATTGGAGATGTCGGGCGGAGTGTGCTCAAGGAAAGACGTGATCTGTCAGAAGATGGCTTTGTTGTGATTAACATGGCTTTTGATGAGGAGACAGGGATTGTGGTTTACGGGCCTGAAATCGTTTCCCGTGGTTTTGTGTTCGAGACCGAAAAAGGCCATCTTTTGGAAGACGCAAAGTGTGTTATACTCGAGATCGTAGAAGAAGTCGGCCCCGAGGTCCCTGACCGGGTCAACAAGATTCGGTCAAAAATGCAAATGGCCTTAAGGAAATATTTTACCTTTACCATAAGACGCCGTCCGGTTATACTTCCTTTTATATTGGAAATTTAAGAAAAAGCACCCTGGTGAAATTGACTCTGTATTGCACTAGGCAAGCAAAATTTACAACTAAGGAACTAATTTCCTATCAGAAAATCTATGCGTAAAGAAATTATTGGAATACTACTCTTTTTTCTAGTTATTTTAACGCTGATCAGTCTTTTGTCAT
>DAOVAE010000108.1 GCA_030671225.1 Desulfobacteraceae bacterium | reverse complement strand
GAGCCACGGCGGCGGATGCTTCTCCGGAAAAGACCCTTCCAAGGTTGACCGGAGTGCCTCTTACATGGCAAGACACATTACAAAAAACATCGTTGCTGCCGGTCTGGCGAAAAAATGTGAAATCCAGATAGCCTATGCCATTGGTGTGGCAGAACCTGTTTCTGTAATGATAGATCTTATGGAAACAGGTGTAATCCCCAAATATCGGGTTAAAGAGATTGTTGCTGAAGTTTTTGATTTAAGACCTGCGGCAATCATCGAATACCTTGATCTGTTGCAACCCATTTATCGCAAAACTTCAGCCTATGGGCACTTCGGCCGTAATGAACCTGAATTCACATGGGAAAAAACGAATATGGTGGATATTCTCAGGGAAAAGGCTGGACTTTGAGGATTGACGATTGATGATTGATGATTGATAATTGAAATTTAAAACCGGACATCTGGCTTTTCAACCTTGAACCCTGAACCCTAATAAAAGGATATTAATAATCCATGAACTACGATATTAAAGATGTAAAACTGGCCAAGGAAGGTATGCTGCGGGTCGAATGGGCCAATCAGAGCATGCCGGTACTAAACAATATCAAGAAACGTTTTACAAAGGAAAAGCCTTTAAAAGGTAAACGCATAGCGGCCTGCCTTCATGTTACTACCGAAACCGCCTCTTTGATGCAGACATTAAAAGCCGGCGGAGCCAGAGTTGCCCTTTGCGCCTCCAACCCGTTGAGCACACAGGATGATGTAGCGGCATCCCTTGTGAGGCATAATAAAATTTCTGTTTTTGCCATCAAGGGTGAAGACAGCAAAACCTATTATCAGCATATCCATTCAGCCCTCGATATCAAACCTCACTACACCATGGATGACGGTGCTGACCTGGTTTCAACAATTCACTCCGAACGTCCGGATCTGCTTAAAGGAGTGCACGGCGGTACGGAAGAAACCACCACCGGGATCATTCGACTCAGAAGTATGGCGGCGGACGGAGTCTTGCAATACCCGATCATATCGGTAAATGACGCCCGGACCAAACATTTTTTTGATAACCGTTACGGCACCGGCCAGAGCACTATGGACGGAATAATGCGGGCCACAAACCGCCTGATCGCCGGATCCAATTTTGTGGTCTGTGGTTATGGATGGTGCGGCCGGGGCCTTACCCTGAGGGCCCGCGGAATGGGGGGCAACGTTATTGTAACCGAAGTCGATCCCACCGCCGCTCTTGAAGCGGTCATGGACGGCTTCACGGTGATGCCCATCCGGCAGGCGGCAAGGATCGGCGATTTTTTCTGTACTGTTACAGGCAACATCAATGTAATATGCAAAGAACATTTCGAGGTCATGAAAGATGGCGCTATTGTAGCCAATTCCGGTCATTTTAATGTTGAACTCGATCTAAAAGGGCTCGAAGCCAAAACAAAATCTCGCAGAACAATAAGGCCTTTTGTTGAAGAATATATACTGGAAAACGGCAGGCGGATTAACGTTCTTGGCGATGGAAGACTGATAAATCTTGCGGCGGCCGAGGGGCATCCTTCAAGCGTTATGGATATGAGTTTTGCCAATCAGGCTCTGAGTATCGAATATATGGTTAAAAGGAAAAAGATGCTTGAAAAGGATGTCTATCCGGTTCCCGAGGAGATAGACATGACCATCGCCAGAGAAAAGTTGGCTTCTATGAACATTAAAATTGACAAACTCACGGCTGAACAGAAAAAATACTTAGCATCGTGGAGTATGGGGACATAGGACAATCACTTGGGGATTGTTTCCCTTAGCGTATCTATCGCCTTTTTTATGTATATAGAAGAATTCTCATTGTCACCCTTTAGGCCGTAGACCAAGCTGAGGCCGACATAAGCAGGCGAGTATTTTGGGTCGAGTTCTTTGGCCCGGCTGAATTCACGATAAGCGGCATCAATTTTGCCGCTCATTAGCATCTTATTCCCAGTGTCAACATGTTGTTCAGGAGTGTCGAGCCCTGCTCTTAGCGCTATTGCCCTTGGACCGCAGGCCAATAGAAAAAGTATACAGAAAGCTGCTATGAAAAATAATAATTTTTTAAAATGCATGATCCCTCCTATTTACTCAACCACAATAACAACTCGGCATTTTCTCATGAAGGAAAGATTCTCAGAAGCACTTCGAAGCCTGGAAGCATCTGCATTGCTGATTACAATGTCAGAATGCCCATTCCCTTCTATCCTTAAACCTTTTACTGTCAAGGGATTGCCTGCAACCCTCTGATTGTTCTTAGCTGCTGTAAGATCCTTTGAGTACCCGCTCATACCCTGCTGTACGGCATATTCACGGCTGACAAAGGCTGATCCATAAACTTCCTGACCAGTCTCGTCGAGTATTTTTGGAGACATGACAGGCTTTGATCCAAGACCCCTGGCATCAACAACCAAACCAGTAAAAACAGAGGATGAATTCTTAACAGGCGCCATCGGCTTGATCGATTCCAACGGCCTGATTTCCCTTGGAAGAACAAGCTGAGCAAATCCACCTTTGAAGTTCATCTCCATTGTAACTTCTACTGTCCCGTCTGAAAAATACTCTTTTTTAACAACCTCGGCATTTTTAACTATACCTTCTATTTTAGATATAATAACATTGTTTTCAGCCGCATAATCTCCGACAACTGTGGTGCCGTCAATCCTGATCCCTTTTACAACTTCAAAGATTTTTAGGCGAGCATCCAGCTTTGCATCTTCTAAAGCCGCTGAACTATCATTTACATCGCCATGGAGCTTTTTAGAAAGGGTGCCGATCCCTTTTGCCTGAACTGTTCCCTTGCTCCAGTTGATACACCCTTTTGCCTTTTTCTCTATAACGTCCTGGTCCTGATATTCATCGCCATATACAATAACAGGAATTATTAGTAGAAATACGAGGGCCAAAGCAAAAATCGGCTTATTTTTCATAATAACTCCTCGGTCAATTATTTTTAACAACACTGATTTAATAACTTTATTTTGTCAATAATCATTTTGACATTCTCGTAAAAAGTCATAATACGACGGCAAAGTAAAAAGCTCCAAATTCAAGGCGCGCAAATCCTGAGGAATGAGGCGTACTTATAGTACGCTACAGTGACGAAGGATGCAGCGCAACGCAGAAGTTGGACTTTTTACGAAGACGTCAATTTCCTATATTCTTCGATCCGGCTTAGGGCTTCTTTTTCGGTCGAGATTTGCTTGATCGATTCACGGAATCTACTGCTGAAGCTCAATCCCTTGACAAACCATCCCAAATGGCTGCGCATCATCCTAATCGCCCGTTGCTCCCCAAAGCATCTTACCGAAGATTTAAGATATTTTGTCATAACCGCAAAACGTTGGGATAGATCCGGGAAAGTGACTTTATTCCCTCTGATTAGCTCAAGCACCTGGGAAAAAATCCATGGGTTACCGATGGCCGCTCTACCGATCATGACCGCATCACATCCTGTTTCGGTCTGCATTCTTAGTGCATCTTTAGGTATTACGATATCACCGTTTCCAATCACAGGGATGGAAGCTGTGTTTTTAATAGCGGCAATTAATGACCAATCGGCCTTGCCCCGGAATCCCTGAGCCACGGTACGCGGGTGCACTGTAATGGCGTCAACTCCGCACGCTTGAGCTATTTCAGCTATATTAAAGGCCTGGGCACCGGATCTGTCCCATCCGGTTCTTATTTTTATGGTCAAAGGAATTTTTACAGTCTTTCGGACCGCCTGAAGAATTGCTTCAACCTTTTGGGGTTCTTTCATGAGTGCAGCACCTGAACCGGTTTTTAGTATCTTTTTTACCGCACAGCCGATGTTGATGTCGAGGATGTCGGCCCCTGAAGATTCAACTATGGCCGCTGACTCAGCCATGATCGAACTATCCGAACCGAATATCTGAACTGACAGCGGTTTCTCTTCATGTCGGCTACCTATCAATTCGTGCGTTTTAACCGATTTGTGAACCAGCCCGTTGGAACTGACCATTTCCGAACAGACCAGCGCACAACCCGCTTCTTTGGCCAAAAGTCGGAACGGCAGATTGGTGATACCTGCAAGCGGAGCTAAAACTGTAATATTATCAAGTACAATTGAACCGATTTTCATTTTATTCTACGACTTTTTTTTGGAAGATGGATTAGCATAGCAGAACAGACAATTGTGATAACATGGGTGCAGCTGGTAAGATCCGATATCAACCGAGACCATGCATCCGCACCCGTCCTTTACCCTCTGTCCGGTGTCTTTCTGCAAGCTGAGATTCCCGCCAAAGATTTCCACCAGAAGATCGTTTGGAATACAGGAGCTTTTTTTTATGTTCGAATCTGCTGGCATGGCTTCCAGAACGTTTTTTTCACAACAGGTGTATAGATCAATATTCTTTTCAAAAAGCTCTTTTCCAATCTTAAGAAGAATCTCTTTTTTTGTCTCCATGGACGGATCGACAAAAGAAAAGCCCGGCATAGATACTATCCGTTTTTGAATTTTTGGGTAATGATCCATAAAACTTGTGATGCATCTAGTAACACCGCTTATAGATGCTATATCCGCAACCCGGGAAAAATCATTTAGATTGTCCTGAATCTCTTTTTCTCGGAATTTAAAAAAGGAGATGGGATCGAATCTCCAGGTAACAGTTCTTACGTCAAAATCTCGACAAAGTTCGTATAACTGATCAAGACGCCGGCTTAACGACGGCACACAAGGTTCAAGCAAGGGAGAATGCGAGTTGATGGTAAAGTTGAAAAAAAGATTATATCCCATTGTCATAAGCTTTTGACCGAATCCGCCTTTGATGAATGAATCGAAATTTTTTGACCAGAATACAATGGTGTGAACTTTTTCGGGTGTGACAGGCACCCTGAACACCTGCCGGTTATATGGATTAACAACCTCAAACAAGCCATTATGGATCTGCCTCATGAACCAATCCATGTAAAAGGCGGGTATATCAGTACGCCGGGAGGCTGA
>DAOVAE010000110.1 GCA_030671225.1 Desulfobacteraceae bacterium | reverse complement strand
CGTTTCCCCTTGAAAAAGTATCCGTCGGCGGTGAATAAGACCTTGGGCCGGATCTGACCGAATCGATCCAGCACGCCTTTTATCCCAAAATCCGGAGAACAGGAAGACCATGTTGCACCGATGCTGGTAGCGGCAAGCATGGCTATGATGGTCTCGGGCATGTTCGGCATAAAGCCGACAACCCTGTCACCGACCTGAACACCGGCGGCTCTTAAAGACACGGCAACGCGAGCCACCTCATCGTAAAGATCGGAATAGGTCATGGTGTAGGAAACCCGATCTTCACCTTTGAAGATAAGAGCCGTCCGGTTGTCCCTGTATCGCAGAAGATTTTCGGCAAAATTAAGTCTAGATCCTGAAAACCATCTGGCGCCGGGCATTTTCCCCACGTCGTCTACGACCTGATCATAGGGTTTTGACGCTTTAATTTCAGCAAATTTCCACATGGACCCCCAGAAATCGGGAATATTGTCAATGGACCACTGGTAAAGGGGGGCGTATTCGGCAAAATGTTGATTGTACTTCTCATTAATTAAATTCATGAAAGAATACATGTTTGTGCTTTTGATTGTTTCTTGCGAAGGTTGCCATAAAAGTTTGGTCATGATCGGTTTCCTTGTTAGAAATTCGGATTAGAAGCTATTTCAAAACCACATATAATGCCTAATGTCTATGTTGCGCTCCGGCTCAAAATGCTCACATACTACCGTGCATACTACGCTTTTTCGCCATCGCGCGCCTTGAACTTGAGCATGATCTGAGATTGTGAAACAGCTTCTTATAATTATTGCGTAGTTCATGGTATTATTTTTACCTTTAACTTTAAAAAATAGTCAAGAATATGTCTTGAAAAATTAGTTTAAAATTGGCAGATTCAGAAAAATTCGATTTCATCACGTATTTAAGGAGAAAAGACATGCGCATTATTGACCTTCGGTCCGACACCGTTACCAGGCCGACAACGGCCATGCGACGGGCTATGTCCGATGCGGAAGTCGGAGACGATGTGTTTGGCGAAGATCCGACTGTAAACCGGCTGGAGGAAATGGTTGCCAAACGGCTGGGCAAAGAAGCTGCTCTGTTTGTGGCCAGCGGAACTATGGCAAATCTTGTCAGCCAGCTGACGCACTGCGGTCGCGGCAACGAAGTTATTCTGGGTGATCAATCCCATATTTTCTTTTATGAGCAGGGAGGATCAGCCGCATTGGGAGGCATTCATCCACGAACAGTGCCCAACCAGCCTGACGGAAAACTGGCTTTGCCTGACATAGAAGTCGCAGTTAGGACGGACGACATTCACTTTCCCAGAACAAGTCTGATTGTTCTGGAGAATACCCATAACCGGTGTAACGGCACCCCTCTTGATACTGATTATATGCATTCTGTTGGAGAAATTGCGCGCCGTTACGGGCTCAAAGTACACGTAGATGGAGCCAGGCTTTTTAATGCTGAAGTTGCTCTGGGGGTTGAAGCACGGGATTTGGTGGCGGAAGCCGATTCAGTCAGTATTTGCCTGAGCAAGGGGTTGGCTGCACCGGTTGGTTCGGTGGTGTCGGGCACCAATGATTTTATTTCCGAAGCACGACGAGTTCGCAAAGTGCTCGGAGGCGGTATGCGTCAGGCTGGAGTGCTTGCCGCTGCAGGAATCGTGGCGCTTACCGAGATGGTTGATCGCCTGGAAGACGACCATATCAACTCCCGGAAGCTGGCAGAGGGTTTGGCTGATATGGATGGCCTGTCAATCGATCCGAATCGCGTCAAGACTAATATTGTATACTTTGAGGTAACGCGCAGTGGCATGACATCACAGATAGTGACGGAAAAACTAGACAGCCGGGGTGTTCGATTGCTGCCGGCCGGCCCGAACCGGCTTAGAGCCGTCACCAATTATCATATAACATCAGATGATATAGATTATGCTTTAGGTGTATTTTCAAATCTGATTACATAATCTATGAAAATCGAACGAAACTTCAGTATATTTGATCTTAGTGTTTGAAACTCCTCTGCCCTGTGTAAACCATTGTGGCGCTGGCCTCGTTGCAGGCTTCTATCGACTGGTAGTCATTTCCTGACCCACCCGGATGAATCACGGAGGCAATTCCTTCTTGGAGTCCAACATCCACCCCGTCCCTGAAAGGGAAGAATGCGTCACTAACCATGGCAGCGCCAATCAGCCCGCCTTTTTCTGAAGCCACTTTATTATCGATATCAGCTTTTTTATCTTCTTCTTTCAGGTCATTATAAGAAATATTATGCATTTCAAAACAGTAACGGTCCGCAAGCTTTCGATAGGCTTTGTCTCTTGCGATTTCTGCAACGCCGACACGGTCCTGCTCACCGGTGCCGATGCCGACGGTCACCTGATCTTTGACATAAATCACTGAATTGGACGTAATCCCCGATTCCACGAGCCAGCCAAAAAGCATATCATTATATTCCTGCTCTGTTGGTTCCCGGTTGATCTTGTATAGGTTTCCTTTATATTCGCATTCTGCAAGCTTTAGATCCTCCTTGGTGCGGGCTGTGGGAACAAATGACCACTGTGTGATAATACCACCGTCAATCAGGCTTTTAAATTCTACACATCGTTGACCCACAAAGGTTTGCAGCCGGTCAATATTGCCGATGCGTATAACCCTGAGATTTGGTTTTTTTGCAAAAACATCCATTATCCCTTCTTCAAAATCCGGAGCTACCACAACTTCGGCATATTGTTCGAAGATTGCCTCGGCCGTTACCTTATCAACAGCTCTGTTAACTGCAATACATCCTCCGAATGCGGCCACTCTGTCTGCTCTGTTTGCTTTGTTATATGCATCTACCAATGAATCAGATCGTGCAACGCCGCAAGGATTGTTGTGCTTAACGATGACTACCGTTGGTTTATCCACAAAATATCTCAAGATATTCAAAGAATTATCCGCATCAGTTAGATTTGTTTTGCCCGGATGCTTGCCGGACTGTAGCAGCTCGATGTCCGAAGCCAGGTACTGGCCAGGCTGAATCGTCTCGGCCTCCCCTAGAACCAGGTTTCCGTTTGTCAGCTTGTAGAGCGCGGCTTCCTGACCGGGGTTTTCACCGTATCTTAACCCTTTTTGGACATTATCGATGGTCCAGGCGACCTTTTCATAAAACAAAGTCTGTCTTTTGTCCTGGTCCACAAAACTAATTTCCATATTGGGAGGGAAGTGATCATCCATTATTGTCCGATACATTTTTTTTAGATCTTCAGTCATTTTTTTCTCCTTTTTTCTGACAGAAAATATTTAAAGATAATCATGAAAGCACGAAAAAATAGCATAATTTTCTGTGTTTTCATGTTTTCGTGCTTTGGTGGTAAGTTGTTTTTGGTTCCAGCTTGGCCGGTTTAGGCCATGAGAAATAAAAATGATGGCGACACCTAATATTGATAACAGTTCTTTACATCCTCAAGTGCTGCAGAACCTAAAAAATCGGCGATGGTTCGGTCGTAGACGGCTGTGTATTTAAACGCCTTTTGTGCCAGGCGATAACGAAGATCCAGGGATATGGATCCATTATTTGCTTTCATTTCTGATATGATCGCATTATAATCAGATGGGTCGACCACCGAAGCAACTCTTATATAATTTTTGGCCGAAGCCCGTATCATACATGGGCCCCCGATATCTATGTTCCCTCGGGCCATTTCAACCGTTACATCCGGTTGTGAGATAGTATCTTGAAAAGGATACAGATTGCCGATAACCATGTCGATATGAACGGAACCTGTTCGCTTGATGTCCTCATTATGGGCGTCATTATAGGTTTCCGTCAAAAGCCCGAGATAAATTTTAAAATCGAGAGTCTTTACAAGACCGCCTTGGGTTTCCGGCTGGCCTGTGTAATCCGAAACCTGTGTCAGACATGATTCAGCCTCCTCCCCGAGGATTTCTTTTAATTTCGAGTAAGTACCTCCTGTTGAAAAAATTTTTATCTCAGGATTTATCTTCAGCAACTCAGGCATGAACTCTTCCAGACCGGTTTTGTCAAAAACGCTTGCAAGAACATGCCTTACCATGACGAAGTCATCTATCTTTTCAACCACATTCATACTCATAGCATCTACCTCTCTCCCTCATACTCTTTGATAAACCGTTTAAAGAACTGCTCCATGAAATCATGGCGCTCATTAGCCAGTACCAGACTGTCTTGTTTGGATAGCCGGTTTGGAATACTTGCCGGTCATATTTTCTATTTCAACCTTTATAACTACCATATTTTTTACTTTAGTTTTCGGATAGACAAAGGATTCGTCTGAATATTGTTTCATAATAACATCGAGGGCCTTACACTTTGATTCAAAATCCTTTATGAATGAAGCCTTCCCGAAACCGACAACACTTTTATATTTCATGCCCCAGTCACATGCTTTATCCTCTTTTATGGGTTCATAGTCAATATCGAATTCAAAACAGACCAAATTGTTCTTTTTTAGTATATCGAGTTTTTTGCCATGTCCGGCGGAATGAAAATATAGTGTATTATCTTTATATCCAAAGCACAGAGGGACAATATACGGCCGGTTTTTATCAGTCATTGCTAGCCGGCACACCATAGAGCTGCCGATGATAGATTCGATTTCGGCCTTATCCGTAATTTCTTTGTCTTTTCTTCTCATTATGATCTTTTACTTAAAGCCGTACAAGTTAAAAGTGTCTAAAGTGATCTAAAGTGCCTAAAGTTATGGTGTCGCTTCGCTTCGCTGATTTTATATAATTGACAGAATTCCTTAACTTTAGCTCACTTCAAACTCTTGCAGCGATTCTTCAGGCAGAGCCGGAGAACTCTGAACTGGCCCAAAGGACCAGGTTTTTCAGGGCAAAATAAATTTACTACAATATCCGCCACTGATCTTTGACGGACACGAGTGATGCCCAGTAT
>DAOVAE010000149.1 GCA_030671225.1 Desulfobacteraceae bacterium | reverse complement strand
AATTCCCAAAGAAAAGGAAAAGATAACCATAGGAACATACATTATAACCGTAGAAGAAATGGATGGAAACAGGATAAAGAAATACAGAATCAAACAGCAATGATAGTATTATTTTAGCCCTTTGGAAAAAATTATCGCATTAAGATAATCGGTTTTTAACGGCTCAATCAGTGACCAGCAAAAAACCGAATCACCTGAATGCTTCATCGGGCTCGTTTTTATATAAAGCCAAATTTATACCAATCATGGAATTTGACCGGATACTAAAAAGCCGTAGATCAACAAGATCTTTTGATTCCGGGCCGGTAAAGGAAAAAGATCTGATCTCTATTATTGAGGCGGCACGTCTTGCACCGTCCGCCTGTAACAGCCAGACCTGGCGCTTTGTAACTGTAACTAATAGGGAAATTATTAAAAAAATCTGCAGTCTGGCCATGCGCCCGGTTGTTCCGAACAGGTGGCTCGAACAGGCACCGCTTGTTATTGTCGGATGCTCCCAACTGGATGTCATTGCGAACCGTATCGGCTCCAAGGTAACCGGTATCGAATATTACCAGATTGATCTGGGCATCGCAATGGAACATATGGTATTGAAAGCCACCGAACTCGGCCTTGGAACCTGCTGGATTGGCTGGTTTTCTGAAAACAAAGTAAAAGAAATCCTTAAAATACCCAAAAGAATAAAAGTTTCAGCGATGCTGGCGATAGGTTATGCTAAAGACAAACCCGCCAAGAAAAGAAAAAGAAAATCAATTGATAAAATTGTGTTTTCTGAAAAATGGGGACAATCTTTCACTCCTTAACACGCTCTACATACTCACCGGTTCTGGTGTCAATCCTGACAAGTTCACCCTCTTCAACAAATGGTGGGACCTGGACGACATAACCTGTCTCAAGTATTGCCGGCTTTGTGCTGCCTGTAGCTGTATCTCCTTTTGCCCAGGGATCAGCCTGGGCAATTCTTAAATCAACAAAATTAGGCAATGTAACTCCTATAGATCTTTCCTGGAAAAAAAGAACATTGCAAACCGTGTTTTCCTTTAAAAAATTAATGGACTCGCCCACCTGATCTTTTGTGAGAAAGTCCTGGCCATAAGTCGATGTATTCATGAAACAGTACTGTTCGCCGTCTGAATAAAGATATTCCATTTCAAGCTCTTGGAGGTTTGCCTGGCTGAATTTATCACCGGATCTAAATGTTCTATCAAATTGAGCACCGGACAGCATATTTTTTAGCTTACACTTGTAAAGGGCCTGTCCCTTGCCGGGTTTGGAGAATTCGAACTGCACAATCACATAAGGATCTCCGTCTATCTCAATTTTTAGACCTTTTCTTAAGTCGCTGCTTTCATACATAATTTTATAACTCCTTTATTTATTTGTGTCCAATACACTTCTCTGCCCTGCGCACCTCCTCGACAAAACGTTTTACCCTGCTAAAATCCTTTTTAAACCTTATGGAACGACCTTTTGAGTCCGTAGCATTGGTTTTTGTACAACTGTCAACTCCTGCCGGAACAACATGCATAATACTATCAAATACATTTTCGGGTGCAATACCACCTGCAAGTATCACTGGAATACTGCTTGATTCAACCAGCTTTGCGGCAACATCCCAATCGCATGTCTGGCCGGTTATTCCAACAAAACCTCGTACTGGTTGACGGTCAGAACAAGACATGGATTCCTTGACAAGCAGTGTATCTGTTAAAAAATAGTCACTTACCGGCTCGAAAAGCCGGGCCAGTTCAATTGCGGCCATGTGCTCAGTGGTCCCGGGCTGTGATATTGGAATAGACCTCATGATCTTGATCTCAGGGAACCTTTCCCTAACTTTTTCCTGCAATGAAATAAGTTCTGCACAGGTTTCACAAGCATCGTTTTGAAACGTTAAAGCTTCACAAAAATGAACGATATCGGGTTCATAATAATCGAGGGTACGGAGTATAGAATCTATATCGCTGAAAAGCGGTATCAAGCTGCTCAGGGACTCTGCACCATGGATCAGCCTGATTGTATCCCTGATTAAGGGAAGTTTCCAGGATTTGCGGGAAACAATAACACTGCCGATATGATCAACTCCCAGGGCTATCAGCTTTTCGGCCTCATAAGGTGTCTGTACCTCATAGATTTGGACAGTAATGTTTGTCATTGGTCACACCGGTCATTAGTCATTTGCTTGCCCCGTTGAATTCCAGCGCCAGTTGGACTATTCGACCGGGGTCATTGGCGCTGCCTTCTGCTTTCCTCACCACTCCAATACTCCAATAATTTTAGGCATTTTAGCTCATTTTAGGCATTTAATTTAATCAACAATCATCGATTTCCGGACTTTAATATATGAGTTGACTTTTTTGGCCGCTTCTAACATATTCAAATTGTTTTCGCAAATTGTTTGAGTGAGGAGAAATATGATCCTGATTATAGATTTCGGTTCGCAATATAACCAGCTTATCGCCCGCCGTGTTCGAGAATTTCATGTATACTGTCAGATCGATCCGCCTGATGTTGATCTTGACTACATCAAAAACCTGAAGCCTAAAGGAATTATACTCTCAGGCGGACCTTCAAGCATCTACGAAAAAAACAGTCCTAAGTGTGATGAAACTATTTTTGATCTTGGGATTCCTGTTCTTGGAATATGTTATGGCATGCAATTTATGGTTAGCGTTCTAGGTGGGGCTGTAAAAAGAGCCCGTAAACGTGAATACGGTTTTGCAGAGCTTAAAATAAAAAAACAGGCTGGTCTTTTCAAAGGCGTGGAAGAAAAAACCAATACATGGATGAGCCATGGCGATTCCACAGCAAAGCTGCCCGGCGGCTTCAGAATAACCGCTTCAACTGAAAACACAAGGATAGCAGCAACGGTTCATCCTAAAAAAAATCTCTACGGCCTCCAGTTCCACCCCGAAGTTCAGCATACATCCAGAGGTAAAACAATGCTTCGCAATTTCCTTTTTGACGTATGCG
>DAOVAE010000100.1 GCA_030671225.1 Desulfobacteraceae bacterium | reverse complement strand
GGTGGGTGATGATAACCATACCGTGGCCCGCGGAATGGCTCTGCATAAAATGATCCGGCTCATCACTCTGGCCACGGCGGGTAACGGCTATCTCAATTTCATGGGTAACGAATTCGGGCATCCGGATTGGATCGACTTTCCGCGGGAAGGAAATAACTGGTCATACAGATATGCCCGGCGTCAATGGCGTCTGGTGGATGACGAAAACCTAAAATATCAATTCCTTGCTCGTTTTGATCGAGACATGATATCTCTATCCAGGGATTATAAACTGCTGGAATCAAATGAAATACACCTTGTTTACGAGCACTCGGACAATAAAATTATTATTTTTGAAAGGTCAGGACTTCTATTTATCTTCAACTTTCATCCCGAACGCTCGTATTCGGATTATCACTTCGAAGCACAGCCCGGAAAATACCGTATGATTTTCAACAGTGATGCGCCGGAATATGGGGGTTACAACCGTTTACACCCGGACCAATATCATCTGACCCTGTTCGATACTTTAATGGGCAAGGGTCGCAATCTGCTTAGCGCATATCTTCCAACTCGAACTGCACTTGTACTTCGACCTTTTGAATAGTGAGGATCTGGGCTAACCCGGATATTTCACGAGCCTGAAAGGTGAAATTTTTCGCCATATTTCCGGTATTTATTCAAAGTGCAAATTGTTGCCATTATTCTCAGGTAATATCGCGCATTGTATTATCAATTTTATTTTAACTATTTATCCATATCGAAATAATTTATGAAATACTCGGGTTAAATAGATGTTAACAACTGTTTTAAAATATAATAAATGAGTGGAACAAATATGGCGGGAAGCATATTGCCGACTTTGATTTTCTGAATTTCAAGCAGATTACAGCCTATTGCCATTATTAACAATCCTCCGACAGCAGACATTTGATTAATTACAGGCGTGATTAAAAACGGCTTCATTAATGATGCGCTGGCTGTTATCAGTCCCTGATATATGAATACCGAAATTGAAGAAAATATCACGCCGATGCCAAGGGAAGAGGTAAAAATGATAGAAGAAATGCCGTCCAGAGCAGATTTTGCAAAAAGAGTTTGATGATTCCCGGTAAGCCCGCTTTCCAGTGAACCTACTATCGCCATCGACCCTACACAAAAAATCAAACTGGTAAAAACAAAACCTTTCGATATTCCATCCCCGGCTTTTGCAAATCTTGTTTCAAGTCGTTTGCCCAAACTTTCCAGCCTACCTTCAATTTTCAAGAATTCTCCTATTAGACTACCTATTACTAGGCTGAAGATAACCAATAATATCGCATCTGTTTTCAAAGCCATTTTAAGGCCTATAAGTATTACCGCAAGGCTTATGGCTTGCATAATGGTGATATTATATTTTTTAGGTATACCGCCTCTAAAGACAAGTCCCAATAGACTGCCGATAATGATTGCGACAGTATTTACTATGGTTCCTAACAAATCAAATCCTCCGCAACATTTTTATCTTTCATGCGTCACAGTTTTAGAGGGTTTGACATTAAACAGTCAATGTTTATTTTTTAAACACTTGAAAATGAGTAACATTTTACACTTTATCTCAAAACCGAATCACCCGAATTTGTTGGACTTGTTGTTTCATAAAGTAAAAATGACGGCTTCGTAAAAAGCCCAACTTCTGCGTTGTGCAGCATCCTTCGTCATTGCAGCGTACTATAAGTACGCCTCATTTCTCAGGATTTGAGCGCCCTGAATTTAGAGCTTTTTACTTTGCCGTCGAATTTCGACTTTTTACGAGATTGTCAAAAATAATACATGAAAACAAAACAATTATATATTAATACCATCGGATGTCAGATGAATGTTTACGACTCCGAACAGATTGCCAGGGGATTAAAGGCGTTACGATATAATATGACCTCATCGCAGGAAAAGGCGGATCTGATCATTGTTAATACATGTGCAATCAGGGAAAAGGCCGAACAAAAGGTTTTCAGCTTTTTAGGGCGTCTGGCAGGCTTAAAAAGAAAAAAGCCTGATCTTATTATCGGGGTGGGCGGATGTGTTGCACAGCAGGAAGGTGCAAAGATCCTGCAGCGTGTGCCGCACCTTGATCTTGTTTTCGGGACAAATGCTATTGGCCGTTTACCCGGTATTATAGAAACGATAGAGTCGAAAAAATGCCGTATTGTCGATGTTGAAATGTCAGAACAGATAGAAGAACTGGATTTTGTTACAAATGAGTACCATAAAGGAAAGGTCACCAACTTTGTAACCATCATGCAAGGATGTGACAATTATTGCACTTACTGCGTTGTCCCCTATGTGCGGGGCAGGGAAACAAGCAGAAATCCTGAAAAAATCATTAATGAAATCAGCCGTCTTATCGAATCCGGTGCGCGGGAGGTTACTCTGCTGGGCCAGAACGTAAACAGCTATGGGAAAAAAGAAGGGCTCTGTACATTTCCCGAACTGTTGGCGCTTGTTAACGGAATTGACGATCTTTTAAGAATCAGGTTTACGACCTCGCATCCAAAAGATCTTTCGGAAGATCTCATTCTCGCTTTTAAGGAGCTTGATAAGTTATGCAGTCATATACATTTGCCAATACAGTCAGGCTCAAACAGGGTTTTAAAAAGAATGAACCGGAAATATAATCGCAAATTATACCTTGCAAAAGTAGATAAACTGCGTAATATTTATCCTGATATCGCTATTACATCTGATATTATTGTAGGCTTTCCGGGAGAGACAAGGACCGATTTTGAAGAAACCCTGGAATTGATTAAGGAAATGGAATTTGACGGTCTGTTTGCGTTTAAATATTCAGACCGTCCAAATGCAGCGGCGGCCTTATTTCCGGATAAGATTTCAGAAAAGGAAAAGAAGGAAAGATTACAGCAGGTGTTGAACCTGCAAGATCATTTTACAACCAAAAAGAATAAAGAGCTGGTAGGATCGACTCAATCGATCCTTGTTGAAGGTTTAAGCAAAAAGCAGACCAAAGTTGATATACAAAACAGTTATAAGGATGTCCAGTGGACAGGACGTACATCAACAAACAAGATAGTAAATTTTCCCCAGGGTGATGACGCTGTTTCCTGTGATGGAATCATTATAGGTAGGATGGTTAATGTCAGGATTGTGAAAGCATTTTCCCATTCACTATGGGGCGAACCGGTTAGCATAGAACCAATATCTTTTGGTTCAAGAGGAGAGAAAAATTATGTTGCATGAAGTAAGCATAGCGAGCATAGCAATAGATCCCACATCAAATACACCAATTCTTATCTTAAAGTCGGTTAATAGTGATCAGGCGGTTCCGATATGGATCGGCTTGCTCGAAGCCACATCCATAGCTTCAGCGCTCAGGGACATCAAGTTTGACCGACCCATGACCCATGATCTTTTCAAGAATTTCATCGACAATCTGGATATGGTAGTGTCGAAGGTTGAAGTGTGCGATATAAAGGATAACACCTTTTACGCGAAGATATATTTTGCATCTCAAGAAAAAAGTTTCATTATGGATGCCCGTCCAAGCGATGCAATTGCCATTGCACTTCGATTTGGTGCGCCCATTTATGTGGATGACAAGATTTTCGAAAAATCTCAAATGGCGGAAGGTGATTATGAGATGTTAAACAAAAGCGAAGAAGGGAAAAAGTGGGCAGAATATCTTGAAAACCTTTCTCCTGAAGATTTCGGGAAGTACAAAATTTGAGGACCTCAAAAAACGATCCATTAAGAATTCAAAATGATTCCTGATTTTATGGATGATCATCTTTAAGGAAAAGGGCGTGATACTCTGAATCTTTTAAATGTTTTTTAAGTAGACGTGTCAGCAGGGAAAATATTTCGTCTAGTTCATCATCTGTCAGTCTTTTTACCAATTCTCCCATTAGTGTGTCATCCGAAAATTTCTGAAGGTAGTAGATAATCGTGTTTTCGTCGGTTTCACGATCTAAACCGAACCCTATCAGACCGTCGTAAGTTTCAACATGATTATGCGAGTGTTTTGCCATTTTTATCCTGTTTCAGTACCCCAATTGTGAGTTAAGCTAACGTAATTGATCGACAGTATAAACATAATTGAAAAGACCATTGAGGTCAATACGCACTTTTTATAAATGTTAGCCTTTGTAAAAATTCGGATTAACGCAATTCCTATAAAACTCATTATCTTATTATTTAGTCTTTTTCTTATGATTCAAAATCATTCCGCTGCTCAAGAAAGCAAGTTTTCGCCTTATGACTATATGACGACGTCTGATAATCAGTCTATTCGCTATGGTGTATGGAAATGCTGGAAAGAAAAAAGATTGGGTTCGGTCATATTGCTTGGCGGTAGAAGAGAATTTATGGAAAAATATACAGAAACCATTAACGAACTAATTCAGAAAGGCTTTGACGTATACAGTTTTGACTGGCTCGGTCAGGGCCTTTCAACAAGAATTTTAACTAACAAGCATAAAGGATTTATTGAAAACTACGATATTTACATTAATGATTTGAACATGTTTTTTAGGGAAATCGTTCAACCTGAAGCAGCACTCCCATTGGTCATCCTTGCCCATTCCATGGGGGCACATATCACGCTTCGTTTCATTCATGATCATCCCGGCATCGCTGATAAAGTGGTTCTTGTATCGCCGATGATCGATATTTTGACATCACCCTCGCCCGGATGGTTTGTCAGGTTCATTACACGGGTTGCAGTCAAAGTGGGACTGGATCATGCTTATGTTATCGGTTCAGGTGACTACACCGGTGAAAAATTTGAAGGCAACAGACTTACTTCAGACCCCGATCGTTTTATGGATGAAAACAGGGCGATAGCGGAAAACCCCGACCTTGCGCTGGGCGGCCCGACTTATGGATGGCTTTCAGCTACATTTGAATCGATTGAGATACTCACCGAACCCGGGTATGCTGAAAAGATCACAACACCTGTTCTGATTGTCAGCGCCGGAAATGACAGGATTGTTCCTATTGATGCCCAGAAGGCGATCTGCTCTTTGCTGCCCGATTGCAGATTCACCGAAATTCCAGACGCACGTCACGAAATACATAAAGAAACAGACACTGTCCGTTCAATTTTCTGGGATGAATTTGACAGGTTTACTAATGCATCCATTAAATAACTCAACACCCTGAACATTTACAATTTTTTCCCGATTTTCAAACGGTTACACACAAGATAGAAAAAAATTACCTTTCCCTTTCCATCCGAATAAATTATTATCTTAATCTTGCATG
>DAOVAE010000126.1 GCA_030671225.1 Desulfobacteraceae bacterium | reverse complement strand
AACTTTCTGAACAGCCAGAATCTTGCGTTTTCTGATTATCTCAGCTTTTTTTTCTTTGGTATGCTGCAGTTTATCTTCAAGTTGGATGATGTTAGCCACGGCAAACCTTATAAAGTTGACGGCTTCGTAAAAAGTCCAACTTCTGCGTTGCACTACATCCTTCGTCATTGCAGCGTACTATAAGTACGCCTCATTCCTCAGGATTTGCGCGCCTTGAATTTGGAGCTTTTTACTTTGCCGTCGAATTTGACTTTTTACGAGACCATCAAAGTTAAATGTAAAGAATCCTGGCCCAAAGGACCAAGCTTTGGTTTGCCCCTGAAAGGGGCTGTTTTACTTAAAGCCGTACAAGTTAAACGTGCCTAAAGTGTCAGCTTTCCAGAATTTTATCTTGAACTATATTTAATAATAACACCGGCAAATTTACGTGTCAATCTATTCCAGGCCCTTACAACTTCTTTATCTAATCTTTTGTTGATATTCTTATATGCCTTGAAAAGTTATGTTGCTCGTGATAGTCATTTGTTTAGCCAACCGGCAGATACGAAACTTGCAGAATTTAGGAAATGAATGAAAGGAGCTTGATTTATGGTGACAAACTTTCATGCCGGATGTTTACCTGTTTTAATCGGAAGCCTTCCTCTTGACGATCACGAACAAGGGGTTGAACTGGTTTTTAAGCACACGCCTGAAATTCCTTTATGGATTCAGCTCCCGTCCTATAAGGAAGAAGGGATGATAGCCCAATTTCTACCGGGCTTTCCTGGCCTTACAACGGAAAAAGACAGGACATTTATCGATACGACCGGTCCATCTTTTGATGATGATATTCTTGGATTCTATGAAGATTATATGGCTGTGCAGGAGGGGGAGATAGATCTTGACGGTTCGAGATTTACCCTGACGGCAGATACGGCCAGAGGATTTCTTTCGTTTATGGAACGGCTTCAGGATCTTTCCGATCACCCGGTGGCGGTTAAAGGTCAGATTACCGGTCCTATAACCTTTGGCCTGGGCTTAACCGACCAGAACAAAAAGGCTATTTTTTATGACGAGCAGTTAAAAGACGCTGCTGTTAAGCTTTTGGCTCAAAAAGCAGGATGGCAGGTAAGAAAGCTTTCAAGTTTTGGGTGTCCGGTCATCATTTTTTTTGATGAACCTGCGCTGGCCGGATTTGGTTCATCCGCATTTATAAGCATATCCCGTGATGAAGTTGTAACCTGCTTTGAGGAAGTTATTAAGGCTGTCCATGATGAAGGCGGTCTTGCTGGGATCCATGTGTGCGCCAATGCCGACTGGTCCCTTATTCTGGAATCAGCCGCCGATATCATCAGTTTTGATGCCTATTCTTTTTTTGACAAACTGATACTCTATCCGGATCATATCAAACGTTTTGTCAATTCAGGAGGCATCCTGGCCTGGGGGATTGTTCCGACATTCAACGCAGATGACATTGAAAAGGAAACCACCGCTTCACTGGTAGCCACGTGGGAAGACCAGGTCCGGACGATCGAGGCTCTCGGCATTGATAAGTCTAAAATATTGGCCCAGTCTTTAATAACCCCGAGCTGCGGAACAGGTTCTTTAAGTCTTGAACACACAACAAAGGTACTTGTTTTGACAAGACAGGTTTCGGATATAATAAGAAAAAGGTTTGTATCAATTTAGTCACTTTTATCACATGTCGGATTTAAAAAACTGCTCCGGCTCTGTCATCGAATCCGGCGACTTGGTATATTCGGTGGGAACGGTTCCTTCTTTAAAGCATTCAAAGATGGTCTTTTTCGATTCGGGTATGGGTAAAAGACCGGTTTCAGCATCGATTTTAGAAAAAACAACCCCTTCGGGCACCTGAAAAACCCTGACAGGTTTATCGGCAAGCACTCTCCGCATGAAGCCTAGCCATATGGGACTTGCCGCCCTGGCTCCTGTCTCGGATTTCCCGAGCGAACTCTCATCATCGAAACCGACCCATGTTCCGGTTGTATAACGGGGCGTGTATCCCATAAACCAGGCATCAAAAAGGTTGTTTGTTGTGCCGGTCTTGCCTGCCACAGGGCGGTTCAATGCCCTAACCCTTCGTCCGGTTCCATGCCTAACCACACCCTCAAGGAGACTGGTCATGATATAGGCTGTATTTTTCTCGACAACCTTTTCTCTGACAAGGCTCGATTCCTCGATCACGTTTCCATCTCTGTCGACAATTGTGGTTATAAAGACAGGATGAACAAGATAACCTAAATTGTTAAAAACCGAATAAGCTTTGACAAGCTCGAGCAAAGATACACCCGAAGATCCCAGTGCTATTGAAAGATCCCTGTTCAGTTTCGACGTGATTCCTAGTTTCCTGGCATATTCAATAGCATAATCAATGCCTATATCTCTCAGAATCTTTATTGTTACTACATTGCGCGATTTTGAAAGGGCATTGCGAAAAATAGTGGGGCCGTAAAATTTTTCCTTATAGTTCCTGGGTTTCCATGTAAAGTCATGTTCCGTATCCTGAAGCACAATCGGGGAATCGATTATCGTCGTTGCAGGAGTATATCCCTTATCAAGCGCTGCTGCATATATTATTGGTTTAAACGCAGAACCCGGCTGTCGCCTCGACTGTACAGCCCTGTTGAACTGGCTCTCTTTAAAATCCCTTCCACCCACCATTACCTTTACATAACCGGTTTCCGACTCGATACACAGCAGAGCGGCTTGAGCCTTAGGGACCTGTTCCAGAGCAAGCCACCATCGATCCGTATTAAAAATTTTATTTTTAACTTTAACAAATATAACATCACCCACGGACAAAACCTCTCCGGGATGTTGAACTCTGGCTTCGAAATAAGCAATCTCCGGATCAGGCTTTCTTGCCCAACGCATATCGTCAATTATGATTATTCCCAGAGTATTACCTATGCGAACGACTACCGTATCACTCTTGTTATTTACCTCAATCACAACACCTTCTACGATCTTCCCCTCTTCAATGGGTGACTCTTCCAGCTCGGCCTGCAGCTCCTTTGAAAACGACTCGATTTCTTCCGGCTGCAGATGCTTTATCGGGCCCCGATATCCCTGGCGTTTATCCAGCGCATATAATCCATTTGCTATTTCTTTTCGTGCAATCTTTTGCATCTCAATATTCACTGCAGCATAAATTTTTAGTCCTTCCTTGTATAGAACATCGGCGCCGTATTTTTTTTCAACATAACGCCTGATATGTTCTGTATAAACGGGGACCTCCTCTATATACCAGTTTCTCCTGGCTTTAATGTCAAGCAGTTGATTGATTGCTTCCGTAGCTTGGATGTTGGTTATATAGCCTTCTTCAACCATCCGGTTTAAAACGTATATCTGGCGCTGCTTTGCCCTTTCCGGATACTTAAAAGGAGAATATCTGCTCGGAGCTTGGGGCAGGCCGGCCAAAATAGTACATTCCGCCAAATTTAATTTCTCGGCGGATTTTCCGAAATAATTCTCGGAAGCAGCTTCCACCCCATATGCTCCATGTCCCAAATAAATTTGATTTAGATACAGAAAGAGAATTTCATCCTTGGCAAACTTTTTGTCGATGCGGTATGCGAGGATAGCTTCTTTTATTTTGCGGATATAGCTCCTTTCCGGTGTCAATAAAAAAGATTTGGTAACCTGCTGCGTAATCGTGCTGCCTCCCTGGACGATGGCCCCGGCTTCGATGTTCTTGAAAAAAGCCCTGATAATACTTAAAATATCTACCCCTTTATGTTTATAAAATCTTGCATCCTCCGCAGCAATAAAAGCCTTTTTCAGCATTGTGGGCATTTTAGATAAAGGGATTACAATTCTCCGTTCTTTAAAAAATTCAGCGATCTTTCGGTTGTCGTCTGAATATACAGTTGTAATTACAGGAGGGCGGTAATCTTTTAGCGAAGATATTTTTGGAAGATTTCTGCCGAGGTAGAGATAAACTCCGCCAGCTCCAAACAGACCGGATATCATCACAAAAACAGCCACCCCAATAAGCCATGGGATAATTTTTAGAAAAATCCCCCCACGGTCTCGCCTGCCTCGCTTCTTGAGTATTTGAGACGTGCTTTTGTTTTTCGACATAGCTTTCACACCTTTAAGGGATACAAGGAGATTTATGAAATCAAATTATGACGGCTTCGTAAAAAGTCCAACTTCTGCGTTGCGCTGCATCCTTCGTCATTGCAGCGTACTATAAGTACGCCTCATTCCTCAGGATTTGCGCGCCTTGAATTTGGAGCTTTTTACTTTGCCGTCGGATTTTGACTTTTTA
>DAOVAE010000053.1 GCA_030671225.1 Desulfobacteraceae bacterium | reverse complement strand
GTCAATCCAATCAGGGTTAGGGGATTTGTTTAATGGCAGGATAGATACTCCCAAACCGTTATTTCCTCCTGGGAATGAGCGGGAGCGTCTGCGGCATGAATTTGCGGCACTCGGTTTTTTGTGCGACCGGCATCCCATGGTTTTGTACGCCGACACTTTAAAAAAACTTCGAATTTGTAAGGCAAGAGATTTACCTCGCTTCGCAGGCCGGCATGTGCGCATAGCCGGTCTGTTGATCACAGGCAAAGTTGTGCATACCAAACACGGCGACCCCATGGAATTTCTGACTTTCGAAGATGAAACCGGCCTGGTTGAAACTACCTTTTTCCCCAAAGCGTATCGCCGCTTTTGCTCCATTCTGGATCGAAGCAGCCCCTTCATACTCTATGGTAAGGTAGAGGAAGACTTCGGTGCTGTAACCATGACCGTGAAGCATGCGGCCCGGATTTCACAAAAGGGGGCGTTTTTCAAAGGTCTCTGATAATCGAATAGATCACCTTATGTGATGTTTTGATTGACGGTCTATTCTGCCCTCAAGGGCTGCACGTATTCGATTGCGTTCAGCTTTTATTTTTCTAAGTCTATCCTTGATTTCTTCATGTTCCTCCGGAGGCGCACTCTTGAACTGTTTTTCGATTTTTTCGACCTCTTGCAAAAGTCGATAAAGTTCTTGCGCAACCATTCGGATAGACATGATATTATCCTTCAATCCCTTATAGAAAAAATTGAGTAAGAAATTAATTAAGGTGCTACTAACTCGGGACCTTTGAAAAACTCCCCTCCTTTTTGTCTCCGCCAAAGAACTCTGGTGGATCAGGCTCTCCGGCGGAAGCATTTTTCAAAGGTCCCCACTTCTGATATAGCTATCGGCCGGTATTGCGTCAAGAATTTATACAGGATTTATTCCTTGAAATATTACCACACAATAGAGTAGAATTAAAATAAAGCTCTCCACATCAAGTCGCCAACGCACCTTGGCCGTTTCCCGGCCTTCGTTGCCACTACGGCGGAGTAGGCCGGCGACGGCGCGCTGCAAGGTATTCTGGCGAAAGCGAATAAACAACGGAGATTAGAATGCGCATTGGTATAGGATATGATGTTCATCAACTGGTTACCGGGCGGAAGCTTGTCTTGGGCGGGGTTGACATTCCTTTTGAAAAGGGACTGTTCGGGCATTCAGACGCCGATGTTCTTATTCATGCAGTGTGTGACGCACTGTTAGGAGCTGCCGGTCTGGGTGATATAGGTTTGCATTTTCCGGATACAGACCCGGAGTATAAAGACATTTCCAGCATAAAGATTCTTGTTAAAACTTATGAACTGGTCAGTAGCAAGAACTATAAAATCATTAATTTAGATTCAACGATTTTTGCAGATGCTCCAAAAATTTCCCCATACAGAGAAGCAATGCAAAAAAACATTGCCCGAACAATTGAAATCGAGCCTGAGTGTGTTAATGTTAAAGCAACAACGCTCGAAGGCCTCGGAATGATCGGAAAAGGGGAGGGGATCGGAGCCATGTGCGTTGTTCTTATTCAGTCACGGAATTTAGAAAATAAGTACCCAGATTAATCTTATAAACCAGGGAAAGGATTATGTCGCTTCGCGTTTTTAATACATTGGGCGGAAAAAAGGAACCATTTGAACCTTTAGAACCAGGCAAGGTCCGTATGTATGTTTGCGGTCCTACGGTATATGACTCCTGTCATATCGGGCACGCAAGGTCAGTGGTGGTGTTTGATGTTATCGCACGCTATCTTAAAGCAAAAGGATTTGATGTGACCCATGTCAGAAATTTTACCGACGTGGATGATAAAATCATTATTAAGGCCAACCAACTCGGTATCGATTCCAAGACGGTTGCTGAAAAATACATAAAGGAATTCTATGAAGACATGGATGCCCTGAACGTTGAAAGGGCAACAATCGAACCAAAAGCCACTGAGCACATCAACCAGATCATACAGTTTGTTGAAAAGCTGATACAAAAAGGTTTTGCATACCGGATAAATGGTGATGTCTATTATTCTGTTGAAAAATTCAAAAAATATGGAAAGCTTTCCGGTCGCAGGCTTGAAGATATGGAGGCCGGTGCAAGAGTCGATATTGACGAAAGGAAGCGCAACCCTTTTGATTTTGTTTTGTGGAAATCCGCCAAACCCGGAGAGCCTGCCTGGGCAAGCCCATGGGGCAAGGGAAGACCAGGCTGGCATATCGAATGTTCGGCCATGAGCAGTGAATATCTTGGCGAAACCTTTGATATACACGGCGGAGGCAAGGACCTGTGTTTTCCGCATCATGAAAACGAGATTGCCCAATCAGAGAGCATTTCAGGAAAACCGTTTGTAAAATACTGGATTCATAACGGCTTTGTAAATATAAATCAGGAAAAGATGTCAAAGTCGCTGGGAAATTTCCTGATGATTAAGGATGTGCTCAAGACTTATCATCCTGAAGCTGTCCGTCTTTTCCTTCTGTCAAATCATTACAGAAGTCCCATAGACTTCACAGAAAAAGCTATGAATGAAGCCTTCAGCGGTCTTGATAAAATTTATGCACTTGTTGAGCGGGCTGAAAAAAAGATCGGCCCCATACAAGATAAAGAAATCGAATCCGGAGATTGCTGGCGGCGGTTTTGTGAAGCAATGGATGATGATTTCAATTCCGCCCGTGGCATCGGTGTCATTTTTGAAACTGTTCGAAGTATAAATCGTTTTCTGGATCAGGATATAATATCCGGAGAGATAAAAAAAAGCATACAATCCGATCGTTCCGATATTCTGAGAATAGGCAGCGTATTGGGGATACTTACGGAACAACCCAAAGTTTATTTCGAAAAAAAACAGGCTCGGGTTCTTGAGCAAAAATCTATTGATCCGGATATTATTGATAAAATTGTTAAAAAACGAGATGCGGCCAGAAAAGCAAAGGACTGGAAAGAGGCGGATAAGATCAGAAAACAGCTTGATGACATGAACATAATTTTAGAAGATCGGCCTGAAGGGACGATCTGGAAGATCAATAAATAAAAAAATGCCTAAAGTGAGCTAAAATTTACTCTGTGAAATGCGAAGTTTATTTCACCGGGGTGCATAAAATTATAGTGTTACAACATGGCATATATATCAACTACATATTATACCTAACCTTATGCCTTCCTTTAAGATAGTCTCAGATTTCACACCAAAAGGTGACCAGTCGAATGCAATCGAAGCCTTGTGTAAAAGGATTTTGGCCGGCAAAAAGCACCATGTTCTTTTGGGGGTCACAGGGTCCGGCAAAACATTTACCATGGCACACGTAATTGCAGAGGTTTGTAAACCATCCCTGGTTATCGCACCGAACAAAACCCTTGCCGCCCAGCTCTACAATGAGTTTAGGATGCTTTTTCCCGAAAATGCTGTTGAATATTTTGTCAGCTATTATGATTACTACCAGCCTGAAGCATATATTCCTTCAAGCGATACTTATATCCAGAAAGACTCCTCCATCAACGAGATGATCGACAAGCTTCGCCATTCTTCAACGCGGTCGGTATTGTCCCGCAGGGATGTGATTGTTGTGGCCAGTGTATCGTGCATATTCGGGCTCGGCGCTCCTGAAGATTATCTGGATATGCGTGTTGACATTGAAAAAGATATGGAGCTGGTTCGTGACAGGCTCATTTCAGATCTGGTTGCCATTCATTACGAGCGGAATGATATCGATTTTCACAGAGGAGTCTTCCGGGTAAGGGGCGACAGGGTTGAGATCTTTCCGTCCTATGAAGAAGACAGGGCGTTCCGTATCGATTTTTTCGGGGATGAAATAGAAAGTATTGCAGAGATTGACCCTCTAAGAGGCATTGTGAAAAAACGCTTGAAACGTACCACTATATATCCTGCAAGCCATTATGTGACTGCAAAAAGTATTCTGCAAAGAGCCACAGAGACCATCATTACCGAATTAAAGCAAAGGATCGATTATTTCAGAGCTGAAAAAAAGCTGATTGAAGCACAGCGTATCGAAGAACGGACTGATTTTGATCTTGAAATGATGCAGGAGCTTGGATACTGCAATGGTATCGAGAACTATTCACGCCACTTAACACAAAGGTCGCCAGGTGTACCGCCACCAACCCTTTTGGATTATTTCCCGGACGATTTTTTAGTATTCATCGACGAAAGCCATATTGCCGTACCTCAGCTTCGAGCCATGTACAAAGGGGATAGATCCCGTAAGAGAACGCTTGTTGAATATGGATTCAGATTGCCGTCTGCTCTGGATAACCGGCCGTTGGCGTTTGATGAGTTTGAGTCGAAAATATCACAATTGGTTTATGTATCGGCAACTCCTGCTGACTACGAAATTGAAATGGCAAACAATGAACTTGTGGAACAGATCGTAAGACCGACCGGCCTTATTGACCCTAAAATAGATGTCAGGAGAGCTGAAAACCAGGTTGACGATCTTTTTGAGGAAATTCTGATACGTCGGGAAAGGGATGAAAGGGTTCTGGTAACCACACTTACAAAACGTATGGCTGAAGATCTTACAGAATATTATTCTGATTTGGGGGTAAGGGTACGGTATCTTCATGCTGACATAGGCACTTTGGAAAGGATGGATATTATTCACGATCTCAGAAAAGGCAAATTTGATGTTCTTATCGGTATTAATCTTCTTCGTGAAGGGCTCGACATTCCAGAGGTCTCACTTGTAGCCATACTTGATGCAGATAAGGAGGGTTTCCTGCGATCAACAAGATCACTTATCCAGAGCAGCGGCCGTGCTTCCAGAAATATCCGTGGCCAGGTCATCATGTATGCCGACTTTGTGACAAGGTCAATGAAGAAGGCCATCGATGAAACAGACCGGCGAAGGAAAATTCAAAAACTTTACAATAAAAAGTATGGAATTACACCGGAAAGCATAGAAAAAGATATCACTTCGGTATTTGCTGCGATGTATGAACTTAATGATGAACCGGTGGACAGGGTGTCGGAAGCCGTTGCTCAATATGATTCTTTAGAAGATTTAGATGACATCATTAAAGATTTGGAAGTGCAAATGGAACAGGCGGCAAAAGAGCTTGCATTTGAAAGGGCTTCGGAACTGCGAGATCAGATTAAAGCGTTAAAAAAGATGATTGTGTTTGAACTGTAACCTAACCCGGACAAGCCGGAACCTGATTGACTATTGATTATTGAAGATTGAATATTTGTTGAATCGCTTCGCCCATTAAGAATTGAGGATTGACTATTGAATATTGAATATT
The DNA here is from genome assembly GCA_030671225.1 of Desulfobacteraceae bacterium. Taxonomy (GTDB): domain Bacteria; phylum Desulfobacterota; class Desulfobacteria; order Desulfobacterales; family UBA11574; genus DAOVAE01. Next base: position 1,948 of record DAOVAE010000053.1, on the reverse strand, counting down.
TGTTGATGTCGATCGCGCAGAGCAGGCGCTTGCGCCGCGTGTCGCTCCGCCATTGTATTATTTCCTTAAATTTTCACTTTTCAATATTCAATTTTCAGTGTCACAGTTCCTTCAATTTTCAATATTCAATCGAAAATATTCAATTGTTCAAGATAGAGAAAGTTTACCAATTATTTTTTTGCCATAAAATGAACAAAATTTAAAACTAAGAAACCAATGCCATCCAACAACAAGCAACCGGCATCAAGTATCCTTGACAAACTATCCAGGGTTTCCTCCGAGCCTGGTGTCTATATTATGAAGGACTCCGGAGGCATGATAATTTATGTGGGTAAAGCCCGGAACCTGAGAAAGCGAATGGTTTCATACTTTACAAAATCACAGGCAGGTCCTTTGCACTTGGACATAAAAACAGGAATTCTTGTCAAGAAAATATCAGACTTTGAGACCATCATAACCGGCACCGAAAAAGAAGCCCTGATGCTTGAATCGAACCTTATTAAACGTTATAGGCCACGCTATAACGTTATTTTAAAAGATGACAAACGGTATCCTTGTTTACGTCTGAACATAAAAGCCCCATATCCCAAACTTACGGTTGTTCGAAAAATAGAAAAAGACGGAAATCTATATTTTGGTCCCTTCGCATCTTCTGCAGCTGTTCAAAAAACTCTTAATATAATCCATAAAACTTTCAAGCTACGCAAGTGTAAAACAAAAGATTTTAAAACCCGGTCAAGGCCATGCCTTAACCATCAGATGGGAGCATGTCTAGCACCCTGCCACCTCGATGTTGACAAAGGCAAATATAACGAAATCGTCAAAGAGGTTATACTATTCTTGAAAGGGAGAACCCCAGACCTTATTCAAAAAATAAAAAAAGAGATGATATCGGCTGCCAAAGAGCAAGACTATGAAAGGGCGGCGGTTTTGAGGGACAAGATGTTTGCACTTGAACAGACTCTCGAAAAGCAGGTGGCTGTTACAAATGATTATAAAGATCGGGATGTATTAGGCATTGCCGGGTCATATGAATTTTCTGTGGTTACACTTCTTTTTGTTCGCAACGGATTTCTTTTGGGGACGCGACATTTCAGTTTTTCGGAGACTATGTCGACAGAAGCGGAAAAGATCGGAGCATTTATCAGGCAATATTATGAAAAAGCCCCCTTTGTCCCAAAAGAGGTTCTTGTTCCCACTCCACTTGAAGACGCACGCTTGCTGGAAGAACTTTTAAGCAGCATCAAAGGGCAAAAGGTGAGCATTCTGGGACCGAAAAAGGGGGAAAAGCTCCGTCTTGTTAAAATGGCATCCAAGAACGCGGAAAACAGCCTCAAGGAGTTCCGGGCGTTAGCAGCAACCGACACAGAGATTCTTATTCGGCTCCAAAAACGATTGAAGATGAAAAAAATGCCACGGAGAATCGAATGTTTTGACATATCAACTAGTTCGGGGACAGAGACTGTAGCAGGCATGGTTGTATTTGAAACGGGCAAACCGAACAGATCTTTATATAGAAAATACAGGCTCAAAACAGTTGCGGTACAAGACGATTATGCCTGTATGGCTGAAGTCTTGAAAAGGCGATATGGCAAAGGGGAAAAATCAAAGCCGTATCCTGATATCATGATGGTAGACGGTGGCAAGGGACAGCTCAATACTGCGATATCGGTAATAAAGTCCCTGAAACTTGAAAAACAATTTCAAGTTATCAGCATAGCAAAGAAAAATGAAAGCAAGGGGGAAATAAAGGATAAGATCTATAAATCAGGACAGGTTAATCCTGTAAATCTGGGGAGGGGAGGGCATCTTCTTCTTTTTTTAGAAAGAGTAAGGGATGAATCCCATCGTTTTGCTATATCTTTTCACCGTAAGCGTCGTGGAAAGAGATTTATGCGTTCTGCTCTTGATTCGATTCCCGGGGTCGGCAAAAAAAGAAAAGAAACGC
>DAOVAE010000138.1 GCA_030671225.1 Desulfobacteraceae bacterium | reverse complement strand
CTTCACTTACGGTACCTGTATTCCCAAGGTACAGTTCCACTCCGGCCGCAGAAAGGGTTTGCACCGCGTTAGGCCCACAGTTGCCTGTTATGACGGCTTTGGCACCTTTGGAACATATAAACTGGGCAGACTGGATGCCCGCTCCACCACCTAAAGCAATGCTTTCATTATCAAAAACCTCAAAGCTCATATCGTCTGTCTCGACAATCAAAAAAAAGGAGCATCTGCCAAATCTTGGGTCGATCAGTGAATCCAAGTCCTTACCGCTTGAACTAATGGCTACTTTCATTTTTGAATATCCTCAGAAATTTGGGTTAGTGGTCGCAGAGGTTATCACCAGCAACAAGCGTATTGTTCAGATAGCTATTAACGAGTTCTTCGGGTTCCAATTCCGGTGCTCCGGTAATCACCTTTATTCCATGCTCATCAAAAAGACTTATCGCTCTAAGTCCCATACCGCCGGCAATAATAACGTTTGCTTCCAAGTCACTAAACCACTTCGGTAGCACACCCGGTTCATGGGGCGGCGGCACAAGAATTTCTTTATTCTTTATTTGCTTATCCTCAACATCAATAAGCGCAAACTCATGGCAATGACCAAAATGAGTTGTTAGTTTCCCATCAGCTAAAGGTATTGCAAATTTCATAGTAACATTCCTCCAATTGTTTAAGATTTGTTTCGGTCAGAAAATTCTATGTAAAAAATATACGTGAGGGGAGGGTGAAGGCCTTCCATTCCTTGTTTTTGTTGCGGCCGGAAAAACAGCTTTAGAAATCATAGTCATATTCATCGTCATGAGCCGGTTTTATATCTTTCATCATTACTACCACATCGATGGGTCTGTTTTCCCTGTCCTTGACCATATTTGAGATTAATGCGGCACGATAAAATCCTGCCTTGGTAAAAGCATTTATCTTGGAAATGTTAAGGACTGGAATCTCGACAATGAGTTTTTCAAGCTTTAGTTTGTAAGCGATATCAGAAAGTTCTTCAATCATCAGATGCCCCAGACCAATATTCCGGTAGTCTTTGTGCACAAATATCCGTACAGTGCCCAAATGCCATTTCCAGCCGGATCGACGACGATTTAGAGTGGTATCGGCAATAATAATGCCATCTTTTACCGCCAAAATGGGCAGGGTCTTTTCGTAATCAAGGTTTTTTGTCCATTTTTCAACCACAAATCGGCTACCGACATCATCACGTAGATACCTTGATTCCTCTCTGGGAACCTCTTTGAAAAACTCATACAGCGCATCCTGGTCTTCTGGAACCATTGGGCGCAGAAGAACCTTGGTCCCGTCTTTTAATTGTGCTTCTTTTTGATACTTGTTAAGATCTACCATTAAGATCACCTCCTCACATCCCCTCAGGGTCTGCTGATGTTGTTACCCCCCCTCACGTAATATTCATTAAATCTGTGTGTTCCATAAAATGATGATGTATACTACGAAAACTTATAGAGCATTTTCCATGCCACGTTGTGAAAAAAAAAGAAGAAATAATTATAAGTTGTTGGATTAGCAATTCATTTGGGGAATAGGGAAGGTTTTTAAAAACGATGTGAGGTTCAGTTTGTTTCATTTATGCAATAGCAAGTGTTGCATCAATTGCAAATATGCAACGTTAATGCAATTATTTTTTTCTTGACCGGCCGTCCTGTTTTGGAATTTCAAGATTTAGGCGTTTGATTTTACGCCAAAGGGTGGTTGGATGGATACTCATTTGGGCAGCAGCGGCTGTTCGGTTCCAGTTGTTTTTCCTTAAAATCTCATAGATAAAATCTCTTTCCATGGATTCCATGGAAAACGCTTTATCGCCGATCTCTTCATATACCATTTGAATCTTACTGCCTGATGCCCGGAGAAGATTTTCTGGAAGGTTTCTGGTTCTTATCAAGCTATTATTGCAAACCACAGCAGCATATTCGATGATGTTTTCCAATTCACGAATATTGCCTGGAAAATCATGGGACATCAGAATGGTCATTGCTTCAGGCGTTACACCCTCAATTTCCTTGCCCCGCAGGTTGTTAAATTTTTGGATAAGATGTTCCGTCAACAGAGGTATATCTTCTTTTCTTTTTCTTAAAGGCGGAAGTACAAGTTTAACAACATTGATCCGGTAAAAAAGATCCTCTCGAAACAGACCCTTTTTAACCAGGCTTTCCAGGTTTTTGTTTGTGGCTGTAACAATACGGACATTCGCTTTCTCAGATTTCGTGCCTCCGAGCGGTTCATAGACTTTATCCTGGAGTACGCGGAGAAGCCGAACTTGGAGCAACTGTGAAATATCTCCGATTTCATCAAGAAAAAGGGTTCCGTTTTCGGCCAGAGCTATACGCCCCGGTTTATCCTTTTTGGCATCTGTAAATGCTCCCGCCTTATACCCGAAGAGTTCGGATTCAAGAAGCGTGTCGGGTAATGAACCGCAGTTGACAGTAACCAGCGGCCCTTTTTCCCTATGACTTAAGGAGTGGATAGCCTTGGCAAAAAGTTCCTTTCCCGTACCGCTTTCTCCCTCAAGAAGGACCGTGGTATCACTTTCAGATATCTGCTCCAGAATTCCGAACAGACGTTGCATTTCCCGGTTTTTACTGATGATGTCCAGAAAAGAGTGCCGTTCGGCCAGTTCTTTGCGCAATTCTTCTATCACACTTAAATCTCGGAAGGTTTCAACCCCCCCAATCCTTTTGCCTTTTGTATCATACAAAATGGCGGTGGAAATGCTTATGGGAATACGATCTCCTATTGAATTAACAATAAATATGGGTTGATTGACAATGGGATGGCCTGTTTCCATTGTCTTCCGCAAGGAACATCGCTGCTCACATATGCTGGCCCTGAACACCTCCCAGCAATATCGACCGATCGCCTCATCTTTTTTAATGCCGGTTATTTTTTCGGCGGCACGGTTAAAAGATGTTATCTTCCAGTCCGAATCGACGGTAAAAACGCCGTCAGCAATACTGCCCAGTATTATCTTGGTCTGATTTTCAACTGGTTGTTTCATAGCAAAACCATTTAATATGACAAAATTTAATCTGGTCCTAAGGTAAAGTTATAGGAGGAACGTGTCTGTACTGCTGAACATAACTGCTATCTTAAAAGAGCCTTCAAATAAATAAACTAAAATGCCTTACACTGTCAATACAGCATTTTTTGATCCGCTCTGCAAAAGTCTGATAGATAAAATCGTTGAATATAATCCTGCAAGCGTCATGTTTGCCGAAAATCTTCCAAGGCAGACAACTGATGAGAATAAGTTATAATTTGGTTTCAATACGTTCACTATACCTGACATATCTGATAAGACTATAGAAAAAGTCCTTTTTCGGATTTATTAAGGAATATATTTATATAGAATCAGATGGTTACAAGCCATAGATTTATGGTTTTTCGATAGCTCGCTGTGGTTATTGATTCTTTAAAAAATATAATTAAAGGATCATTCATGGAAGGTTGAGTGAGATTTGCATTAATGCAATGTTAGGGTGCAAAATAACGGTATTCATCATTACGGAATTGCCGACGACTGGTACAAGTATCGATACGATGCGATGAAGAGAATTGTTATAGACTTGTGCGAAGCAAACAATATCGAATACGTTGAAGAGTGAAGAGAATGCGCAGGACACACATGGATTCCTCAGAAATATCATTTTTGGCTCGCTCGTATATTCTTTAATTATGACTTTTTTTTGTTTATCCGGTCAAACATCTTTACAGCTAAAAATAATACCTCACCCTGAATTCCACTCGATAGTCATTCTGCTTTTCACCGTATCCGGTTTGTCGATCTCCCACAATAAAGCTTCCCTTCAACCGCAACTCGAAATTGGTTA
>DAOVAE010000117.1 GCA_030671225.1 Desulfobacteraceae bacterium | reverse complement strand
CGACACAGGTCTCACCTGTCAATCGAACAACAGGAGACGTAAGGTCGATGGTGAAAGGTGAGTCACCTACATAAATTGAAACCTTAAGATCATTAAATCCGGTTTCCCAACAAATTTTGACCGCATCCTCATCCATTCGCTCAACCGTAGCATTGGATATCGTGAATGATTTCTTGTTTTGGATCATAATATATACAACACATAACCCCGCTTAATATGCAATTTGCACTAGATAAATATCAGAGTGTTTAATCAAATTGTCCGTCTCTGTCAATTTAAGTGGTTAATATCTTTATATTTACTAACAAAAATAAAAGCCAGGTAAATTCTTCATGAGAAATGCGGGTTAGCCCTGGCAGAAATCAGTAACCAAAAGACAGATTACCTTATTAATTAAAATGTGTTTTCCAGGTCTGCGATAATATCGTCTGCACTCTCAATGCCCACGGACAGCCGGATTAATCCGTCGGTGATGCCAATATTCTCACGAGCTTCTTTTGGATAAGTAGAATGTGTCATGGATGCAGGATGCTGAATAAGTGTATCACAATCACCCAGGCTCACTGCGAGCGTGCAGATTTGCACATTGTCCATTACTGCCTTACCTGCTTTTATTCCACCCGTGACTTCAAATGAGAGCATCCCTCCGAAATATTTCATCTGTTTTTGAGCGATCTGATGACCTTCATGGGAGGCAAGGCCTGGATAATATACCTTTGCAACCTTTGGATGGGCTTCCAGCCATTTGGCGATTTTCAATGCATTGATGCTGTGCCTTTCCATCCTGACGGCAAGAGTCTTAATCCCCCTCAAAAAAAGCCAAGCATTAAATGGGCTCATGGTCGGACCAAAATCATGAACATATTCTTCTTTAATCTGGTTCATCATTTTTTTGGTGCCTACAATGATGCCACCGATAATATCTGCATGTCCGCTGATATATTTGGTTGCAGAGTGAACGATGATATCTGCGCCAAGATGCAATGGATTCTGCAGATAAGGAGTAGCAAAGGTATTGTCAACGATGAGAGGAATGTTGTGTTTTTTGGCAACGCCGGCCCACATTTCAATATCGATAATGTCCAAGGTCGGGTTGGCAGGGGTTTCCATATATAAAAATTTGGTTTTTTTATCCAATAATTTTTCTATCTCTTTTGCTGTGCGGCAGGAAGAAGGAGGAATCAAACGGGCTTCAATCTTAAGATCTTTGAACCGCTGAGTAAAAAGGGCAAATGTTCCACCGTAGATGGTGGTGCATGATATAAAATTATCTCCCGGTTTTGCCAAGGTAAGTGCTGCTGAAGCAATGGCTGACATTCCGGATGATGTGGCGATCGAATCTTCGCCGCCTTCCAGCACTGCCATTTTTTCTTGGAGCAACGATAACGTGGGATTAGAAAGTCTTGAATATATATACCCTTCATCTTTTCCAGAAAATAATCCGGCACCGTGATCTGCGTTTTTGAATTGAAATGCCGTCGTCATATGGATTGGTGCAACAAGGTCCAATGTGTTTGTGACGCCGGTACGGATACCATGAACAATCTGCGTTTCTTTGGCAACTTTTTTCATAATGTTCTCCATATGAATATAAATTTATGTTAGCATTTTAGCCTTTTGAAAACATTCTCGCATTCAGGTGATCCGGTTTTAAAACGTGTCAAACTCGTGCATATCTCTCGGTGCAGAATTTAGGTCTTACTATAAACATGAATCAATCTATCCCTATCTTTTCCTGGTTGTATTTTCGTCGTTAAGCTATCTTCCCAAGTTAACAAAACTCCAGGATCAGTGACTACGACTACCGCGCAAGTGGACCGAAAACTGACCCGTTCTACAACACTTCCTGTATACCATTTTCCGGCCTTTTCTTTTGTATGTGAACCCATAGCAATTAGATCCGCAACCTTTTTTTCAGCACATTTTAATATTTCCAAATGAGATAAGGCGCCTCCCCAAACAATATATTCATGATCTGTCCCGTTGATGAATTCATGGCAAAATTCTTTAAGTCTCTTTTTCGAAGTCTCAACATCTGCTTCATAATCCGTCCTGGAGTATTTTGGAAACGGTGGGATGGGTATCATGTGAAATAGGAAAAGTTTTGAACCGTAATTTTGGGCTAATTTTACCGCGAAAAATAGTGCGCACTCACAGGACCTGGAAAAGTCAATACTCACAAGAATTCTTTTAAGTTTCAAACTCTCCTTTTGAACTGATGGATTAACAATCATTACCGGGCAATTCTCTCGCATGATAACACCTTCTACAGTACTTCCGACCTTTCCCACCACTCTGATCACTCCTTTTTCTTCAGCTCTTGTTGAGTGAGGGCCTATCACAATCAGATCTAAACTTACTTCCCTTGACCATCTCAAGATTTCCTCACAGGGAAAACCTGTAGTTACTCTGATTTCATAATTAACAGAAGGTTTTAAAACTTCGGAATAAGTTTTATTTATTTGTTCTTTAACGGTTCCCTCGTATTCTGCACTGGTAATAATATCTTTTCCTGTTCTAAAGTGTTTTATCACATGACGATTTTCAGCAGATGCAGATTCCAGGACATGAAGGATGTGTAATTTTGCATTGTTTTGTTCGGCAATTTGCGCAGCCGTTGATACAGGTGCATCACAAACTGTTATCAGGTCTGTTGCCGCCAATATCTTTTTAAACATTTTTTTCCTCCTGGCCAGCCATAAGCTGAAAGGCTATGAATACAGGGCTGTCATGTAATCCTTGGACAGAATCTTCCGCATACATTCTTTCAAGGGCTTTTCAGTATCAACACGGACGTGCATTTCATCATGTATTTCATCCAAAGGTTCAAACCGGATCTTGAATTGATCAAAGTGGTATAAACGTGCATCAGAAATTCCATCGGTCGTATTACGCTTCCTGAGACGCTCTTTAAGTGTGGCTTCAGAAGATACGCACTCAACAAAGATAACGTTACTACCCATATCCTGTGCCAGGCGTATAACTTCAATACGTTTATGACGACTGCCGTATGTTGCATCCAATATGACGGAACTCCCTTTTTCAATCTCTTCTTGCGCCATCAGGAGAATTTTTCCATAGGTAAGAGAACTGGCCCCTTTTGAATAGATGCCCTCTTCAAATGGCATGTCAATCGACTCGTTGGGTTTCAGGTCAAATATCTTTTTTCGTATAACATCAGAATGCAACACGTTAATACAGAATGCCTCTGCCAGTGCTTTGGCAATAGTGCTCTTTCCTGAAGCCGGCATTCCGCAGATCACCCAGAGAGTGGGCCGAGTGAATTGCAAGGCATATCGATAGGCAAATTCCATGTGCTGGTGGATTTCTCTGAGGAGAAGGCTGCTTTCCTGTTCGCCGAGATTGCCTTCCTGGAGGCGAAAGCACGTCACTTTTACTCGTACAAAGGCTCGATAGCACTTGTAGAAATCGATCAGGACAAACACATCCCGGTCATTTGTAAATTGAACATAAGAATTAAGCAGATCCTGGGCAATTTGCGGGAAGCCTTCGATATCGAGATCCATGGATAGAAACGCCAGATCAGAAGTGATGTCTGCGTATCTAAAGCGTTCATTAAATTCGATGCAGTCAATGATCTGAATTCCATCTGAAAAATAAATATGTCCGGTTCTCAGATCACCGTGGCAATCTCGAATTTTTTTAGTTTCAATTCGATGCTGAAAAAGCTCTTTCCTTCGGTGTAAAAAGGATAGAGTGGCAGACCGAATAATTTGAAACATCTGCTCATCAAGCATCTTTCCAACAAACACTTCCGCTTGTCTAAAGTTCTCTTCACAATTGGCCCAAACTGTTTCCCATGCCCCAAAGGTATCGATTTGTTCCCCGGTGTGGGCCTGACCGTAAAACTTTTCAAGTATGCGAGATAGATTTTCAAGGGCTTTTTTGTCAATCTTTCCTTTTCGCAACAAACTTTTCATGGAACATTCTTCAGGAAGTTGACGCATTTTTACAGCATATTCAACAGGTCTGCCTGCTCCTTCAAGTGAATACCGGCCGTCTTTAAGGGTTATGGCAACAACGTCAAGATAGACGTTGTGCGTCAGGCGACGATTCAAAATTACTTCCTGGGCACAAAAATGTCGCCGCTTTTCCAGAGTAGTAAAATCGAGAAACTCCAAATTAATTGCTTTTTTAATTTTATAGGCGTAGTCGCCTGTCAGAAAGACTTTGGAAATGTGCGTTTCACGTTGTTCTATGGTGCTCACATTGTGAGGATAAAAATCAGGCTTTTCCATGGCCTTAAAAATTTTAGTTTGCTGTTCCATTTCCTTAACTGTTAAAGCCACCTATTTTGGATTTCTCATGTCTACATACCTCTTTTTTGCCGACATCTGACTCTTCGACCAGGATTACTTCTACACCCGCTTCCTTAAGCAAGGCTGATGCAGTACCTTCCTTCGGCAAAGTCACCGCTACATCCGAAATTGTTTCCGGCCCTAAAAGCGCTTTGCGTGCGATTTCATAGCCGGCTATAATAACAGCCACAGAGGTGAACAAGGTGGCTAAAGTTTCAGCTTTGTATAGCCCATAAGGAAAGGAGGGATGCTCTTTGCCGGCCAGCCAAAGT
>DAOVAE010000013.1 GCA_030671225.1 Desulfobacteraceae bacterium | reverse complement strand
GGGCTGAAAGCGGCTTTTGAAAGGGCCATGTCATTACTCCGGTCAGCGCAAATCCCCCGGATATCTTAAGCAACTTTTTTATCGATTCTCTGCGGGTAATGGGATGACAATTCATAATCTACTCCTGAGACCTTTGAAAAGTTACACAACATCTTATCAAACAATACCGGTTATTATTCCTGAATCATTGGGTGACTCGAAAAAAATGCGTCGGATTTCACTGACTCCGGCATCAGAGAGCATGCCCCTGATCTGTTTTTCAGAATAGGATTGTCCTACCTGCGTTCCCAAAAGCATGTTCAGAGAAAACAGGGCCGGGAAAAGAGGTCCGTCCATGTTGTTGTTTAGAATAAAGTCGTGAATCAAAATCATTCCTCCAGGCTCCATAGCAGAAACAGCCTTGCCGATAATTTTACGGCAGTCCTCTGGCCCTTCACCATGGAGAATATGGGACAGCCATGCCACATCATAGATTCCTTCAATCTTTTCTTCGAGATAATTCACATTCTTAAAATCGACTCTGTCTTGCAAATCAAATTTAGAAATGGTCTTTTCAGCAAAGGGTCGGGTGGTGGGCAGATCATAAACAGTCGCCTTTAGCCGGGGATTGTGCATACAAAAATGGATTGCATAGGTTCCGGGGCCACCACCTAAATCTAATAGATGCCGCCGACCGGAAAGATCTACTTTCGGCACCAATACCGGGGCTAAATTCATGGCCAGATTTAACATGCCCATGAGAAAATTTTCGCGTTGTTCTCCATCCGAGTGAGATGCACTATGTCTGACCGAACGGCCGGATTGAACCGCCACATCAAGCCGGCTCCAGGAATCTATCAGATTGTGATGGTGCATGACTATGTGCCCGATATATCGGGAAGAGTCCTTGGAAAGAAAAGCTGAACTCAACGGGGTGTTGGAATAGATATCATCTTTTTTTTTCAGAAAATCCATGGCGGAAAGGGCGTTGAGAAGCATTTCAACGCCCCTTTTATCGCCGTTAAGTTTTTCAGCAACCTCTTTGCTCCTTAAATGGTCGTTACCGATGATCGTAAAAATTTCGAGCTTAACTCCGGCATGAAGAGTGCAGGTTTCCCAATAACCTCCTGATAATTTGAGTATTTCCCCCGGATTCAATTCTTCTGAGGTCATGACGTTCCTCCCTTTTCTGTGATCTTTGAGACCTTTGCAAAACACTCCTTTTTGCCCAATTTCTACGTCAGGCTCAAATTTTAATCCTCGAAATACTAAATGTATTCCTGTGGTTAAAATTTTCCCCTTCCTTGAACTTGAACAAAAATGAACATTTTCCAAAGGTCTCTCTTTGGAGGTATGATCATAGTTAATCCTATCAACGTTATATCAATTTTGCAATTTTTAAAAATTCTGGGTATAAACACTTTGCATTTTGCGGTCATGAATTATTATCAAAAAGAATCACAAATAAAACCAAATTCAGGAGATATCATGACTAATAAATTGAATACCCTGGACGATCTGGGAATGGCTTTTCAGCGATGCACGAATCTACTTCCTGATAAACTTCAAGATAATAGCCACATACAAAAAAACATTTTGGTTTTCCTAAAATTTGGGGGTGAAAAATTTGCTCGACAATATATTGAAACCACTAAAATGCATTTTCGTGAAAAAGCCATTAAAGATACCTCCGAAACCCAGACTTCCTCAGCACATCAAGCGGAAGAGATTCATATCTCCGAACCCGATTCTCTTGAAAGTGACAGCTTAGAGTTACTAACTGAATAGCTCAATCGATCAATCCCATGTACAAACATTAAAAAAACAAATGAGTTACATGCCATCGTGAAAAAATGGAGAAATGCCCAGGTATATACCAAAAATAATCATAAATATGGCGCAAAATACAAGAATTCCATAATAAGCTTTTTTGTTCAAATGCCTGAGGCCAAAAAATGAAAGGGTTGAAACAATCAAGTACCAGATCAGATCACCGGCTTCATGCCCCAGATAAAAGGCTACAAGCTTCGGCCATTGCATGAAAGATATGTCAAACTGGATCATAAAGGCAAGACCTATTGTGGCCCACCAGACCCACCAGTAGGGATTGGACATGGAAACCATAATTCCTCCGATAACCGGGTTTTCCAGGCCTCTACTAATCGATGAAGCAGCCTCATGATTTTGCATGTCAGGAGAATTCAAGAAGTCGGCAGGTATATTTCCAAAGTACACGTCACGGACAATGGATAGCCCGAAAAAAACAAGTATCAGTCCCCCAACAATCCCGATAATACGAATAACAATGATATTTTTCAGAATAAAAGAAAAACCCAGAAGCAACAGAATGATAATCCCTAATTCAAGTATTGCATGACCGATTATAATCCAAAGACCCATTAAATAGCCGTGTTTACTTGTTTGAACGGATTTGATAATAGTATAGGTCAATAAAGGACCGGGAGACATGGCACCGGTCAGAGCCACCAGAAAGGAAAAAGAAAAAATTACCCAGAACGTAGAGAAAAAATTTACTAATTCATTCAACAGTCAAACCTCCGGAGAAACCGGCCTCCTGCTCCGCTTCCAGCCCGTAGGGTTTACAGACCGGAGGGTAAAGCCTACGGCTCGGAGAGAACCAAAAAGCATTGAAAATATTCAATGACTCGCGATAAAGAAATTATGCTGTTTAGATTTTTTCCATAAAAAGCACAAAATTTACAACTAAGTGCCTAAAGGAGTTTACCAATGAAAAATGCAGGAAGTACAAAATTCGATCTGACGGAAGATCTTAAACAATGTATCGAATTTCATGGTCATCTTTGCCCGGGCCTTGTTTATGGTTACCTGGTCGCAAAAAATGCTATAAACCTTCTTGAACTCAAGCGGTCAAGGGACGAAGAGGTAGTCGCCATTAGTGAAAACGATTCATGTGCAGTTGATGCCTTGCAAGTACTGCTGGGCACCTCAATCGGTAAAGGTAACCTTATTTTAAAAGATTACGGGAAAAATGCATATACGATCCTTAACCGCTCAAGCAAAAGGGCCTATCGGTTTTCCCGCAATAGATATTATCGATATAGCGGTAAATCAAGAGAAGAGTTCGATCGGCTAGATGCAGCCATTTCTTCAGGTGCTGCAAGCGAAAAAGAGAAATGGCGACACAAGCTGCTCAAAGCAAAAGATCTTCTTTCAAGACCTTTTAATGATATCTTCTCCACAAAAGAAATAGATATTGTTATGCCGCCTTATGCGCCCCTGGCACGCTCAGAAGCATGCGCAAAATGCGGTGAAATGACCATGTCAACAAAGATGGCTTACGCAGAAAACGGCAAACGCATCTGTATTCCATGCTCAACCTAAAACCAGCATTAACAATTGAATGTTTTGGCTCTAACCCTGATTTCTCACGGGCCGTATTCTGTGCTATTTCTTTAACTTGCTTTTTCTTGTGCCGGTAAACGAAATTATTTTACACTCACTCTTTGAATGTTTATCGATTTTGGTCTTTATACCGGCACACCGGCAATAAATCCACCTATTGCTGCACTTGGGGCATATTTCCAGGTCGCATCCTATATGATGGAATCCACCCGGCATAACATTACATTCCGGACACCTTGCCTGAAAATGCTCATGAAAAAAGGGCAACACCTCATATGTGTCACCCTTAGTTTAAAACAGACTCTGTATAATTAACAACAGGAACTTGTTTTTGTTCCACAGCTTGAACATTCTGACCCGGCTGATCCGAAATCTATGCCGCTGTCGAGTTTAAAACCCATTACTGAAAAATCTATCTTAATCGGTTTTATTTTTTCCATGAACTCTTTATCAACAATATATTTAAAACCGTCAATGTCAAAAACATGATCAGTATCTTTCGGCTCATCCAGAGCCATTCCGAGTGATGGGCCGCCTCATCCTCCCGCGTTTAAAAAGATCCGTATCGGTGTGGTCTCTTTGTCTTTAAAATACTCAGCAATCTGTTCCGTAGCTGATTTGGTAACTTCAACCATAATATTCTCCTTTTTTGAAAAAATATGCCCACCTGATTAAATGGGCTTAAAACTCACAGTAACATAGTCCCGGCATATGGATTTGTCAATGTGGGACGCTAAAAAAATCATAGGTCGTAAAGTGTTTCATCCCTTAGCGGCTCCTTGTGTTTTGTTTTGATGCTCTTTGCCTTTTTCGCCAACAGAGAAAATGGGTCTTCCTCTTCCAGAATATCGCCCAGTTCAGCCTCTATCTGTTCAGGATCCTCACCTTTTTCCATCCGTCTCAATGCCTCATCCATGCCTTCACCCAGTTCAAGGCCGGTCATATCAGAAAGCTTGCGCATAAGATTGGCAGCCTGCTTCGGATCATCTTCATTCATTTTATCAGCCTCACTGGCCAGCATATGCATGGCCTGTTCCATTTTACTCTCATCAAATGGGAGATCATCGATATCACCATCTTCCTTTGCTTTTCCTGTAAATGCGAACAAAGAGATCTGTTTTGTTAGTCTATTGGTTTTACATTTTGGGCACATCGGTTTTTTAGCGGTGTTAACGATCTTGGAAAAAAAATTAAAAATAGTATTGCATTCTTTGCAATAAAATTCATATATCGGCATGGCTTTACCTCTTCTTTTGTTCATTTTTCCGTGATTTCTGTAACCTGGCCCATGTATCGCGCAAGGTTACCGTTCGATTGAACACAAGGGATTTGTCGGTAGAATCTACGGAATCGACGCAGAAATAACCGAGCCTCTCGAACTGGTATATGTTACCCGGTGCAGCACCTTCCAGACTCGGTTCCACAAGGAAAGACAGGACCTTCAAAGAATTAGGATTAAAAGATTTTTTGAAGTCAACATCCTTTTCTTCGCTCGGATTTTCTAATAAAAAGAGATGATCATACAGACGTGCTTCAGCTTTGATTGCATGGGCCTCCGAAACCCAGTGCAAAGTAGCTTTGACCTTACGTCCATCCGGGGATGATCCACCGCGTGTATCCGGATCATAGGTGCAGTGCAGTTCGACCACCTTGTCGGTCTTCTCATCCTTAACGACTTCCATACATTTAATAAAATACGCATATCGCAACCTTACTTCTCGCCCGGGAGCCAAACGGAAGAACTTTTTCGGCGGGTCCTCCTGAAAGTCGTCCTGTTCAATGTAAATTATACGTGAAAAAGGGACCTTCCGTGTGTCCATAGCCGGATCCTCTGGATTGTTCAAGGCGTCTAATTCTTCCACCTTATCTTCAGGATAGTTATCTATGACTACCCTCAACGGACGTAACACTCCCATTACACGCGGCGCCCATTTATTCAAATCTTCCCTGATACTATATTCTAGTAGTGCTACATCAACGATACTGTCTCGTCTGGCCACTCCGATACGTTCACAAAAATTACGGATCGATTCCGGTGTATACCCGCGTCTCCGCAGGCCGCTTATGGTCGGCATTCGAGGATCGTCCCATCCTGAGATATACCCCCCTTCTACCAGTTCCACAAGCTTACGCTTGCTCAATACTGTATAACTGAGATTAAGGCGCGCAAATTCGATCTGCTGGGGATGGCAATCGACGCTCAATTCGTACAGTATCCAGTCGTACAATTGGCGATTAATTTCAAATTCTAAAGTACAAAGAGAATGGGTAATCCCTTCGATGGAATCCGAAAGACAGTGGGCAAAGTCATACATCGGATAAATGCACCACTTGTCGCCCGTTCTGTGATGTGGAACCCGCCGAATGCGATAAAGAGTCGGATCACGCATAAGCACATTTGGTGATGCCATATCAATTTTTGCTCGAAGTACGTGGGAACCGTCCTCGAATTCTCCTGCCCGCATGCGCTCTAACAGAGCCAGATTTTCTTCTATTGATCGCGTACGATAGGGACTGTTCTTCCCCGGCTTTGTCAGGGTGCCGCGGTTCTCTCTGATCTCATCAGCGCTCAAGCTGCAAACATAAGCCTTACCGGCTTTGATCAACTGGACGGCATACTGATACAGTTGTTCAAAGTAGTCAGATGCATAGAAGAGCCGATCATCCCAGTCGAATCCAAGCCATCGGACGTCTTCTTTTATCGATTCTACATATTCAACATCCTCTTTACTGGGGTTGGTATCATCGAATCGCAAATTGCAATTACCGCCCTTATTTTCTGCGGCAATACCAAAGTTAAGGCAGATGGACTTGGCGTGTCCGATGTGCAGGTAGCCGTTAGGCTCCGGCGGAAAGCGGGTCGCCACCAGACCGTTGTTTTTGTTGGCTTTTACATCCCGGGCAACGATATTCCGAATAAAATTCAAAGCAGGAGTGGATTCGGTTTTTGTCATATTTAAAGCTCAATTCTTTCGCTTTTTTATAGTTTGTCAAAAAGTGCCGGAGCCCTGCGCAGGCGTTTAACCACACGATGCTGTCCTATGGCAATCAAAACGTCAAACATCCCTGGTCCGGCCAGCTGACCGGTAACCAGAGTTCGAATCCCGTTGATCAACACTCCTGGTTTGACTCCGAACTCTGCCGCCATTTCACGAATCACGTTTTCGGTCTCAGTGACCGAAAAGGATTCTAAAGCCTGCAGCCGATCCGCAAGCATGGGAAGCCATTTTTTGAGTTCCGGATGCTTGAGGATATTCTTTTTCAAGGCCCTTGGTTCGATGGGAAAATCATCCGAAAAGTAGGCCCGACCACGGGAACCAAAATCGGTTGTAACATGAAAACGGCCGCGAATAAGCTCAATTGTATCCAGAAACCAGCTGTGTTTTGTGTTTTCATACTCCGGATCCCAGATCCCCGCTTTTTCCATCTCAACCCGAACATAAGGCTCGATCTCTTCAATCGGTAGAGTCCTCAGGTAATGGGCGTTGATACTTATCGCCTTGGGATCGGTAAAATATTTTGGATCATCCTTTCTTACATCGAAGATGGAATTAGCGCGATTGATTCCCTGCAGAGAAAATGCTTCGATCAGTTCTTCTCTTGAAAAGATTTCTCTCGATTCGGGCGTTGCCCATCCCAGAAGGACCAAAAAATTTACAAATGCCCACGGTAAAAATCCATGTTCCCTGTAAAAGTGGACCGCAACCAGTTCGCCGTGCTTACGTTTTGAGATCTTTGCCTTTTGCGGATCAAGCGTAAGAGACATGTGCGCGAATTGTGGTACCGGCGCTCCCAGAGCCCGGTATATTAAAATCTGCCTGTGTGCATTTGACAAACCATCCTGTCCGCGAATAACGTGGGTAATCCGGTCACGAATGTCGTCGACCGCATTAGAAAGGAGATACAGAGGTTGGCCGTTAGAACGGACAATCACAAAATCCTCAATGTCCTCGTATTTATATTCAATCGTTTTATAAACGATATCTTCAAAACGAACAGAGCCCTCACCACGCGGCACTTTCATCCGAATTGTGTAAGGAATCCCGGCCTCTTCTTTTTCGGCCACCGCCTCTAACGTTAAATTGCGGCAAGTGCCATCATACCTTAAATCACTTTTCCGCTTCAATGCCGCCTGCCGTTTACGGTCGAGTTCATCTTTAGTGCAAAAACACTTATAAGCATTCCCTGATTCCAGTAATTTACGGGCCGCAGCCAGATGTTCGTTAATAAACTGCGACTGGAAATATGGGTCCTCATCCCAGGTTATCCCCAGCCATTTCAAACTGTCAATAATCCCTTGTATAGATTCTTGGGTAGACCTTTCCGCATCCGTATCCTCGATTCTAAGGATCATTTTCCCGCAGGTCTTTTGAGCAAAAAGCCAGTTAAAAATGGCAGTTCTGGCACCACCAATATGAAGATATCCGGTCGGACTCGGGGCAAAGCGTACGATTACTTCCCGTTGCATATAGACCTACCTTTATTCGCCTTCGCCAGAATACCATGTAGCTTGTGCCCGAACGAAAACTAGGATTTTTTGTTAAGATCAAGAAAGACGAAAATTTTAACCACAGTAATACTGGCAGTATTTCGAGGATTAAAATTTGAGTCTGACGCCGATATTGGCAAAAAAGACAGTTTTCGTTCAGGCACTAGTTTGCTACACATGTCACTCTATAATATTATTTCTTTACAATATCGGCTTCAAGTTTTTTAGCAATATCAAGCGCCGTATTTAGAGCATGGTTTATTTTAAATAATTGCACTTTGAATGTCTTGAGAGAAGCAGGTGTTGCCATTATAGCTTCTTCACTATTGAAAAGATTCTGAAGATGTTTGGCTTTTTCAGACAACCCGTCTAACTTTACAGCAAAGGTTCCGATTTCTTTCCCCCATTTTTTGCGTTCATCATCGGGGAAGGCAATCTGCCTGTATCCAAGCCCTTCTCTTAAAGCCCCAATTTTGTAATCATCAGGATTTGCAATTATTTCGAACATGACAAACTCCTTTCAGTAGAATTAATCGGACAAATCTGTTATATATAGTTTTCTACACTTTAAAACGCATAACGTCTATAAAGTTTTTAACTTTTTAGAAAAAAGGTGTTACATGAGCGAAGAAATGGAATGCATGTGCCTAGAATGCGGCGCATCCGGTTATCTGCCTAAAAATGATATTTCTATGGATGATCCTGCCAACAACGAATCGAAGCTGTTGGACAGCCTTCTGGTCTGTCAAATTTGTGGCGGCCACCTAAGCCTAGTTGGTAAGGCCGGAGACGAACCCCGCTACAGGCTAAAATAATAGAGATGATCCTGGTTAGAAAAAATGTGTCTGATATAATTGGAAAATTTCCGATTCTTCATCTTCATGCAAAAGCCTCAATGGCATAACACCCATTTTACAGAGGTAGTTGGGAGATGTGCCGTACGGACGACAGATCAACGGTCTGACCGGATAGATGGAACAACCCGTTTCATTTAAATATGGGCAGCTGTTACCTTGAGCCACACCGGGCTGCATAGAGTTGCTCCGGAGAAACGTTTTGATACGTTCATCCTCCACCCGGGTTCTTGAAGGCACTCCAAAGTTTTGGCAGCACTCATGGCATCCCGGAGTACAGAGGAATTCCTGAATCAGCTTGTGAATATCCTCAATGTCAATCACATGTGGCCTCGTACTTGAAAGATGTGTAATTTGTTGATTATATGAAGCCGAATATTGGGAAAAGTCAATTGAAAAAATGATAATATCCGCCAATCAGCCATATTTTTTCCCCTTCCCTGGTTTTTTCTATAAGGCATATCTTTCAGATATTTTTGTAATTTTGGATAACGTTCAGTTCCCCAGAGGTACCACCTGGATAACTAGAAACAGATTTAAAAACAATCAGGGGAGCCTGTGGATGACCGTGCCGGTAAAAAAGAAAGGTTTGGGGCTGCAAAATATCAACACTGTCAGGATATGCCATGAAGGCCGCTGGGCAAAAAAACATTTGGAAAGCTTAAATAGCGCATATGCCAGAGCCCCATACTTTAAGGATCATATGAACTTTGTAGTAAAGCTGTTTTCAGCAAGATTTGAAAAACTCATCGATTTGAACCTGGAGATTATTCAATATTTGATGAGACATCTTCGTGTCAACACAAAGGTCACGTTATTGTCCGATCTGGGAATTAAGACAAAAGGAGACAAACTCCTCATAGAGATCTGCAAGAAGATGGGAGCATCGCGGTTTTTGGCACAGAGCGCTGCCAGAAAATATCTTGATGAGGATCGACTCGGTGCGTCAGGGATCCGTCTGATGGACTTTAAACCACCATCACCGGTATATCCTCAACTCTGGGCGAGTTTCATCCCTAACCTATCCGCACTTGACCTTGTTTTCAATTGCGGGCCAAAAGCACACGATATCTTTATCGCCGGATAACTCGTCTTTTTCGTGAACAGTACCATGAAAAATTGTATTTATTCAGAGGATTACACAAAATAAGATTTGATGGACATATTGCCTGCAACTGCATTGCCGGCTCTATACACCCCATTAACATTTACTAAAAATTTATAAATTTCTGGTTTGGAAACGGCATCAAAATATGGTATTTCACTGCCTAAAGGAATTTAAAACAAAAGCAAGTAAAGGAGAAGTTTATGAGTTTGCTTGGAAAAATAATCGGAGGAACAATAGGATTTGCAATGGCCGGTCCCTTAGGCGCAATTGCTGGTGCAGCGCTCGGTCACGCATTTGATACAGGCAATCAAACCTACTACACTGCTGAACGGGCCCGTCTTTCACATGGTGAAGAGGCCCAGTTCACCTTTTTCGTTGCAGCATTTTCCATGCTTGCAAAGCTCGCCAAGACAGACGGCCGAGTATCAAAGGAAGAAATGGATGCCGTGGAAAATTTTATGCTATACGACTTGAACCTTAACCCTGAAAGCAAAAGACTTGCCACAAACATCTTTCATGCCGCCATTGAATCTCAGGAACATTTTAATGATTTTGCTGTCCAGTTTTACAGCCAGTTTCGATCCCAGTACCAGATGCTTGACCTTATGATAGATATATTGCTCAGAGTATCAGTGGCTGACGGCAAGCTAAGCCCAAGCGAAGAGAAGCTTATACTTTCCGCTGTAAGGATATTCAACTTCAATGATGAAAAATACATGAAACTAAAGTCGAAATATATTCAAGATTTTGAGAAATATTATTCTATCCTTGGATGTAACAGTAACGATTCAAATGAGCATATAAAGAAACAATACAGAAAGCTCGTATCGGATTATCACCCCGATAAGATCGCATCAAAGGGGTTGCCCGAGGAGTTCACAAAATTTGCCAATAACAAATTCAGGGAAATCCGGGAAGCCTATGAAGTGGTAAAAAGAGAAAGGAGCATCAGGTAGTTTGCATACATATACAAGTACAGAATCCTGGCCCAAAGGGTCAGGCTTTGGTTTGCCCCTTAAATAGGCTGTTTTACTTAAAGCCGTACAAGTTAAAAATGTCTAAAGTGATCTAAAGTGCCTAAAGTTATGGTGTCGCTTCGCTCCGCTGATTTTATATAATTGACAGAATTCCTTAACTTTAGCTCACTTTAAACTTTAGTTCACTTCAAACTCTTTCGCCGGAGAGTTCTGATCTGGTCTGGAGCGCCAAGTTTTCTATACTGAATGAAGTTAAAAATGGAACCAAACCAAGAAAGGATACTTCCCATGAGAAACGCATTGCTCATTTTTGGGATGGCTACACTGTTTATGGTTGGATGTGCGCACAACCCGTCATTGTCTTCTGATGCACCGGCGGCTGATCTTGAGCCAACCTATGCCCAAAAGAGCCCCGCTCTCTATCAATCCGACACGGCTTCCGATCAAGCGAAAGACGAGGATGAGGATTATCTGGAAGACGATGAATTTGAGGTGGTCGAAGTGGCGGATCCGCTTTATCATTGGAATAAGATTTGGTTTCATTTTAACGACAAAATGTACTTTTGGGTCTTGAAACCGGTAGCCCAAGGGTACAAGGTGGTGGCACCTGAGCCGGTTCGAATCGGTGTCAAAAATTTCTTTCACAATTTGACGACACCCATTCGTTT
>DAOVAE010000023.1 GCA_030671225.1 Desulfobacteraceae bacterium | reverse complement strand
GGATATTCATTTATCAAGGTGTAAGAAGGGCTGGTTATGTAATAACCGTCTGGAACCTCGAGGCCTCTGGCCAGTCCCTGCACAAAAGAAGTTTTTCCGCTTCCTAAGTCACCTATTAAGGCAAGAACTGTTCCGGCCTTTACACATTCGCCTATCTTTTTCCCCAGCTTTTTTGTTTCTTCAACAGAGTGAGTCGTTATCTGATATTTGAAACTTGAAACTTGAAATCCGGAAGCCATTTTCAGACGCTATTTGCCATTTTTTTGATCTGTTCAGGTATTGCATTCATCACTTCGGTTGCCAGATAACCAAAAGGTCCGCTGTTTTCAGCCAGGGAATCGGCGACAGCTCCATGCAGGTAGACACCCGCATGGGCGGCTA
This sequence comes from Desulfobacteraceae bacterium, assembly GCA_030671225.1. Classification (GTDB taxonomy): domain Bacteria; phylum Desulfobacterota; class Desulfobacteria; order Desulfobacterales; family UBA11574; genus DAOVAE01. The sequence goes on along the minus strand of DAOVAE010000023.1, from coordinate 9,677 downwards.
ATTCAGGTGAATGCCCCTGGGATATAAAGCCGGCTATGATTCCGGTCAGCACGTCTCCCATGCCGCCGGATGCCATTCCAGAGTTCCCGGTCGTGTTGATGAAGACCCTGCCGTCAGGATGAGCAATGACAGTCCTTGCACCTTTCAGCACCAGGTGGGTATTAAAGTTTTCTGCAAAATTGCGTGCACAACCTATACGGTCTTTTTGAACATCTCCGCTGGTTGTATCTATGAGCCTTGCCATTTCTCCGGGATGAGGTGTAAGAATAACCGGAACGTTGAGATTCTTCAGTATTTCGGTATGACCAACAAGGCTGTTTAATCCGTCTGCATCAATCACAATCGGTTTTGTACTATCTTTAATAAGTCGATGAACGAGTGTTTTAGTTTCAAGCGCTGTTCCTAGGCCGGGTCCTATTGTAAGGCATTTTTTGTCGGCAAGCAGATCCATGATCTTATTGAAAGATACTTCACCAAGGATACCATCACCGGTTTCAGGAAGAGGGTGTGTCATGGCTTCAATAACTTGTGTTTCTAAAATAACATTTAAGCTTGCCGGTATCCCGAGGGTAACAAGACCGGCACCGGTACGCATGGCAGAAATAGCTGTCATTGCCGCTGCCCCGGTTTTGCCGGGGGAACCTGCAATTACCAGTAGATGACCGAAGTGGCCCTTATGCACATCCGGAGGTCTGGGTTGAAAAACCGTGCAGATCAGATCCGGTGTTATAAGGAATTGCAAAGGTCGTAGGTTGTCTGCGATATGGGTAGGTATCCCGATATCAACGATTTTCAGATTTCCGGTATAGGTGGCACCGGGGAAGAAGATGTGGCCTGTTTTGGCAAATGCAAAAGTGGCGGTGGCATTGGCACGGATACAGACGCCGCACGGTTGGCCCGTATCTGAATTCAGGCCGGATGGTATGTCCACAGCAAAAACAGGTTTGTTTAAATTGTTAATGAAGTCTATGATTTTTTTGAAAAATCCCTTAACATCCGATTTCAGACCGGTGCCGAGGATTGCGTCTACCCAGATATGGTGATGGCTCATGGCGGTTTTATGGACTGAAAAAGATTCTTGATCAGGTATTTCAATAACGGGAATGCTCATAGGAGACAGGAGTTTGAGGTTAGCGGCAGCATCTCCCCTGACCTTGTGGCTTTGAGACAAAAGATATACGGACACTCTTATGCCTTTTTGGGCAAGATAGCGGGCCATGACAAAACCGTCTCCACCATTGTTTCCGCGGCCTGCCACAACAGCAACTTTTTTATTTGCAAGGCCCTTAAATTGTTCCAGTAAAAATCGTGTGGCGCCCCGAGCCGCATTTTCCATTAGAACCCTGCCCGGCAGACCAAAAGATTCAATGGTCTGTCGATCCATCTCTTGCATTTCAGTCGCGGTTACAAGATACATTTTCTTCTCCAAAGTGTCTGTGCAGAGCAACCCTAAAGTTCTTTTATGAGTGCCAACATTTCCTTCACAGCCCTTTCCATTCCTACAAGCACTGCTCTTGAAACTATACTGTGCCCAATGCTAAATTCGTCTATTTCATGAAGCCCTTTAAAAGCCTTTATTGTATTATAACACAATCCATGACCGGCATTAACACCTATTCTCAGTTTATGGGCGAGTTTGGCAGCATCCACAATGTTTGAAAATGCCTGGTTTCTTTTTTTATATGTTTTTGCTTCGCAGAATGTTCCGGTATGGATTTCAACCATAGTCGTATCTATCCGGTGGGCCAGTTTTATCTGATCGGGATCGGGATCTATGAAGATACTTGCAGAGATGCCGCTGTTTTGCAGAGTGCCGACGGTTTCAGCAACAGCGTTTTTATGCACAATTAAATCCAGTCCACCTTCGGTAGTAAGCTCTTCACGCCTTTCCGGCACCAGGGTTACAAGATCGGGCTTGATATCAAGAGCGATTCCAACCATTTCATCTGTTGAAGCCATTTCCAGGATAAGTTTGGTTTGAACAATCTTTCGTAATATTTTCAGGTCACGGTCCTGGATGTGACGTCTATCTTCCCTCAGGTGAACCACAATACCGTCTACTCCGGCCAATTCCGCCAGAACTGCTGCCGCAACAGGATCAGGGTAGCTGACTCCTTCCCTTGTGTTTCTCAAGGTGGCGACATGGTCAATATTTACAGCTAATCCAGCCATCAAAAGACCTCCATTTAGGTATCAATCAGTTTCAGAATTTCATTACTCTTTTTCTCCATTTTATCTGCCTGTTTTTTAGTTTTTTCATGATAATAGCCCAGCAGGTGAAGAATGCCGTGCACTAAAAGCTGAGTAAAACGTTCTTCCATGCTGATACCTGCAATTTGTCCCTCTTTTGCGGCGGTTTCAATGGAAATAACCACGTCGCCGAGAAGTTGCGGGGTTATTTTTTTAAATTGGCCTGTGTGCATGGGAAATGCGATGACGTTTGTCGGACCTTGTCGATTGAAATATTCCTTATTAAGTACCTCTATCTTAGGATCATCAACGATAAGGATGGAAAGCTCTACATCAGGACTGTCCAAGGCGTTTAAGATGGCCCTGGCCTTTCGTCGAATTTTTCTCAGAGATATCTTGTGTTTGTTTTGCCCGTTGTCTATCAGGACTTCCATTTTTTTCCTTTCCGTTGCTAAGGAGAAATTTTTCGGGGTATTCAATGCGGTGATGGTGTATTCCTGATAATATTTTATAAAAGCTTTTTGCAATCTTGTTCAGATCCTTCAATGTCAGTTCGCAATCGTCTAACTGACCATCCGAAAATGCCTTGTTTATCAGATTCTGTACAAGTCCTTGAATTTTGGATGGTGTTGGATTAGCAAGAGTTCTTGATGCTGCTTCAACTATGTCTGACAGCATGACAAGTCCGGCTTCCCTGGTTTGAGCTTTTGGGCCCGGGTATCTGAAGTCGTCAATATTTATTGCGTCTTCACCTTTTAACTGCTTTGCTTTTTCATAAAAAAAGCTGATAAGACTTGTTCCATGGGATTGCCTGATAGTGTTGATGATGTCATGGCCGAGTTTGTTTTTCCTGGCGATTTCCACGCCGTCTTTTATGTGAGAGATCAGGATAAGACTTGACATGGAAGGCGCAAGCTTGTCATGTCTATTAACGCCGTTGGTCTGGTTTTCGATAAAATAGAGTGGTTTATTAATCTTGCCGATATCGTGATAATAACCGCAAACTTTGGCAAGAAGGGGATTAGCACCTATTTCAGAGGCTGCAGCTTCAACCATGGTGCCTACAACAACAGAATGATGATACGTTCCCGGAGCTTCTATCATAAGTCTCCGGAGAATGGGTTGATCAAGGTTTGCGAGTTCAAGAAGTTTAATATCCGTCGTATAGCCAAAGGCGATTTCTACCAGTGGTGCTATGCCGGCTGTTACGATTCCTGCTCCCACACCTCCCATAAATGCAAAGGCCCAATTCCACAGGAGTTTAAAAATGGAAGAGCCTCCTATATAAGCGTCTATAACCGTTACAAGTATCACATTCATTAAGCCGAGTTTTAAACCGGCCTTAATGAACACTTTACGTTCCCGGCAATTCTGCATCCAGTATGCCGCCATTGAACTGCTAATCAAGAAGTAGATAAAAATATCGAATCTGTTTTTAAAAATAATGGCTGTGCCGACTGCAATTAACATGGCCACGGGAATAGCCAGTTCAAGGCCTATAAACAGACAGGTGATCATGGCACCTGCGGCAAGGGGAATACCGTAAGAGATTGATGAGGCCGATATGGGGTGAGGGGTGATATGGGCCATAGATTCAGCCCAAGATGCTGATATCCTGGCAATGAAAAAAAAGGTTACGAGAACGCTGGCTATAAAGAGCAAGTTCTTGTTGTTGGTAAGATCAGTTCGGCTTTGATGATGTATATAGAGGATATAGGTCGTCATCAGGATGCATAGGATTATCAGCGCTGATCCAATACAGCTTGCTAAAATCTGCTCATTTTTCATCCCCATCTGGTAGGCCTTGAGTTTCAAAAGCTGGACTTTGGTAACCCTTTCTCCTTCGCGTAAAAGCATTTCTCCGGCTTTTATCTTGTGAAATACCGGCTTGATTTCTGCGTCGGCCCCTTTTTTCCGCTCCTCGGTTTCACTTCTGTTTAAGGTTATGTTGGGCTGGATGAGTCTTTGAGAAAAATCTACAATCATATTTCGAATTGTATATTTAATGTTTTTGAGAAGGGGCTGAACTATAATTCCAACCATTGTTTTGGCCTGGTCAAGACCGTAAAAGTGTTTTAACTTATTAACAACTTGTTCTTTTTTTGTGCTGATATCCCTTAAAATTATCCCTTTATCGGTTTCTCTTAGGAGAAGCTCTTTGTTTGTAACCACACCGTTATCAAATATTTCTTTTAAAATGCTCGTAATAAGAGTTGCAATATTTTGGGAAAAGGCTTCATTTTCGAGGATCTTATAAGCACCATTACTCACAGAAATGCCGATTGTTCCCTCAAAGTCGGCTTTCTTTTGCCATATAAGGTCATGGACGGATGTTTTATTCTTAGCTGTACCGGTTGAAGCGGTTTCCGCCTTTTTGGATGCAAGCTTTTTTCGATTTTTATCAGCTTCAAAAACCGTCCGAATATCGTCAAAGGCTCTTGTTACATTCTGGCTTATTTTTACAGAAAGGGTTGCGTCATGGTCGTAAACTGTTAAAACCTTTTTCACAGCCTGTTTGCGGCCGGCTTCTGTAGCGTCCTTGTCTTCTATTAAGAAGTCTTTTGTGGCCTTGATATCCCTTGCGGCAACATCACCTAATTTGTAATAATGTTTTTTGACAACAAGGTTTGGATAAAGGAGAATGGTAAAAAATATCGTGACACCGAATAGAATACCCCATCGGACATGGTCGCTATCTTCAAAAAACTTTATTATGGATATTTTGGTTTTTTCAATCTTCATCGTAAGTAATAATTATTCTTTTTTGCTTGCATCCAGATCTTCATATGCTTTGATAATTTTCTGGACCAATCCATGTCGTACCACATCTTTTTTTGAAAAAAAGATGAAATTTATTCCGTCTATCCCCTGCAGGATGTCCTTTGCTTGAATAAGCCCTGAAGGCTTTTCAACAGGAAGGTCAATCTGGGTTATATCCCCCGTGATGACCGCTTTGGAGCTGAATCCTATCCTTGTCAGAAACATCTTCATCTGTTCAGACGTTGTATTTTGGGCTTCATCTAAAATAATGAAAGAATCGTTTAGGGTTCTGCCGCGCATGAAGGCAAGAGGCGCCACTTCTATAACACCTTGCTCCATCAAATTCGATACTTTTTCGAAGCGCATCATATCGTGAAGCGCATCGTAAAGTGGTCTTAGATAGGGATCTACCTTTTCCGCAAGATCTCCGGGTAAAAAACCGAGTGTTTCACCCGCTTCAACGGCAGGTCGGGTGAGAATTATACGGTTAACCACCCCTTTCGAGAGTGCTGCAACTGCCATGGCCATGGCAAGATACGTTTTTCCTGTACCGGCCGGGCCGATACCGAAGACCATATCAGAGGTGCGGATGGCGTCAATATATTCTTTTTGGGCAAGGCTTTTTGGAATTACATGGCGTTTTTTCGATGTAATGTAGACCGTATCCAGGAAAATATCTTTGAGCTTGATACGGTCATCTCCGCTCAAAATCCTGACCGCATAATCTATATCGTTTGGATAAATTGGATATCTATCTTTTAACAGGCCGTAAAGTTGTTTGAGTATATTTTTCGCAAGGCTTGCTGCAATACTATCTCCCTGAATAAATACTATGTTGCCTCTTGCATTGATTGAGACGTCTATTGCATCTGCAATTCTTTGAAGGTTTTTGTTGTGCTCGCCGAAAAGCTGCCTTGCCAGATCTATGTCTGAGAAGGTCAACCTGGTCTTATTATTTTCGGTAACTTCATCCATATCTTAAGGTTGAGCAGATACCATGTTTGGTATTAGTTGTAAAATTTTCACATATCATAATTTTTCAAACGATTGCAAACTACAATTTCAGGCAGAAGCGAAAAAATAAAAATATCTTGACTCGAAATACCTGCTTTGTTAATTTGCGTCATTAATATTTTATCATGTTTTATCTTTATGATTTTATTTATATTTTAATGTTTTTCGAGATAAAGTGATATATCACAATACCATAGCATCGAGACTTTTGAAAAACGCCCCCTTTTGCCCAATTCCGGCTTCAGGCTCGAATTATAATCCTCGAAATACTCAATGTATTCCTGCCTGCCCCGCCTGTCCAGTGAAATCTGGAAGCCATTTCACCGGGGTAGGTCCGGGAGATCGTACTTGGGTGGTTAATCCGCCAAAGTTCGGTGGCGGATCGCTTTGCTTGGTCTTGAATCCCGTTATTAGCGGGAAGCATTTTTCAAAGGTCTCGCATCATAAACTAATATAAAGGTGCGCTATGAATTTTTTTGATATTATAGTTATAGTTATTTTAGGCTATTGCTTTATAAGAGGTATTTTCAGAGGGCTTATTAAGGAATTATCTTCCATAGTGGGTGTGTTCGGAGGATTCTATGCTGCTTATACCTATTACATGATGGTTGCAAAGCTCTTGTCAAAATGGATCACCAACACCGGATACCTTAATATATTGAGCTTTTTGATCATTTTTTGTGGCGTCTTCATTATTATCAGCATCCTTGGTGTAATAATAAACTACCTGCTTAAAATAGCTTTTTTGGGTTGGCTTGATCGTACTTGCGGGGCTGTGTTCGGCGCCATGAAAGGGATGCTGATTGTTTCGATTCTGTTAATTGCACTCACCACATTTCTTCCCAAAGGCACACCAGTCATTAAAGATTCCCTGCTTGCTCCCCATGTGACGTTGGTCTCTGAGAAGATGGCCAGAGTTGTCTCCAAAGATATGAAACATGCTTTTTCGGCCAAGATATCGGCAATGAAAAAGGCGTGGGAGAAGAGATAGAATTGTATCATCCTAACTCTTTATAAAAATATCGCATTTAGATAATTCCCGCAGGCGGAACTAAATTCGTGCATAAGTGATCGTAAATGGGATTAAATTCAATAATTGATTTAATTGAGACATTAAGGGGTGAAAGCGGATGTCCCTGGGACAGAAAACAGACCCCCAGGACTATAGCTGTTTACCTTGTAGAAGAGGTATATGAACTGGTTGATGCTATTGAATCAGGAGATCATGACGGCGTCTGTGAAGAGCTTGGAGATGTATTGTTTCATATACTTTTCCTCGCCGGACTGTTTCGTGAAATGGGTCATTTTGATATAAAGGACGTTGTGAATCTAATTGTTGAGAAGATGACTCGTCGCCATCCTCATGTTTTCGGTAATGACAGGGTTGACGGTGCTGAAGAGGTAAGAGCGCGGTGGCACAAGATTAAAATGAACGAAAAGAACTTCGCTAAAAAGGCCTCGATTCTAGATTCGGTCCCTGTCGGGCTTCCGGCTCTTATGCGTGCTTACAGAGTTTCCGAGCGTGCGGCTAAAACAGGATTTGACTGGAGTGATATTTCCGGTGTTATGCAAAAGGTTGAAGAGGAATGGTCTGAATTGAAAACCGTGTTGAAAGAACAAAATCGAGTCCCGAAAGATCAAGACCTTTTGGACTTAGAATTTGGGGATGTCCTTTTCACGCTTGTAAATGTTGCCCGGTTTACGCATATTCACCCTGAAACTGCATTGAGAGATTCCACAAAAAAGTTTGAAAAGCGCTTTAAGTATATGGAAAAGCGAATCAAAGAGAGTCGAAGGGAGATAGAATCCGTTCCCCAGGAAGAGATGGACGAATTGTGGGAGGAAGCCAAGGGCAAATTCGGGCAAAAAGAAATCAAATAGCGTATGCGGCGTAATAAATCCTGATGAATCTCTCGTGGCTTTCGAAGGCTATTTCCGGTAGTTCGGCATAATGAAAACAGGCTGCATCATCCGCATCATCGCCGGCGATAAGGGTTCCGGAATAATGTCTAACAAGATATCCGACCATAAGGACCGTGTGATACAGGGAACTGGGATTTGAGGAAACACCGAGGAGCATTTCAATCCGGCCCAAAAGCCCTGTCTCTTCTTTAAGTTCTCTTAAAGCCGCCTTTTCAGGTGATTCACCAAGCTCCATGAATCCACCTGGAAGACACCAGAACCCTTTTTTGGGCTCTACGCTTCGTCTTACGAGAAGCACCCTGTCCCTGTTGTCCACTACAACAAGGCATGTGGCAGGTATCGGGTTTTCATAAATAGGTTCATTACAGTGCTCACAAAAAAGACGTAGAGCACCTTCAACAAACTTTTTGGTAAGTCCGTTTCCGCAATAAAGACAGTACGATTTTTTTCGCATCATTATGAGAAATCCGGATTAATCGTCGAAATCACCCTCCGGTCCCTTATCAGATTCAATTGTCGTTGCCCGCTGGACAATCTTTTCAGGCGTCCATTCAGCGGGATCTTCGATTCTGGAGGCCTTGGGTCCCGGGTCATGGGTGCCGGCCGCAAGGATGGTCTCGATGGCAAGTAGTGCCGTATCCTGGGCGTTAAAGACGTTGACCAGCATGTTATAAATAAATTCCTCGACTCTTTTGACCATCCGCTCCCTGATGGTTTGGGCCTGCCCCAAAAGTTTATTTTCAAACCCAAGGTTGAGTTTTTTATAATTTCCGCCCTTAAGACCATGAGCCTGTGCGTAGGCGACCATTTCTGACCACATCTCTTCCGTGACGCCTTGGTCGTTAAGCTTAATAAAGTTGCCGTTGTCGTCAAGGATGGCATTACCATAATCATTGACTTCAAGACCCCAGGAAATCATCTGAAGGGCTGTGGCCACATTTGCCTTGGTCGTTTTTGTTTTAGCGGCTATTTCTTTTAATCTATCGGAGCTGTTTACGGATGTGCCGTGCTGGGCGCCGGAGATATTATATTCTACAAGAGCTTGGTGGATTTCAGCGGTTAAACCGACCTGTATCCCCTGGCCGCTTGTCTCAATGCCGTGGGTTGTTCCGTTGTTTAATGCGATCCAGTTCGGGAAAATATTATGGGCGTTCAGACCCTGTATCAGAAACAGAGCTTCTTCTACGGTTGAAAGCCCTAATTTCCCCTTGATTTCACCGACTTCGGTTTCAAGGCCGGCCCATTTGGGGATGAAAGGATTAAGTTCCAGGTTGGAAAGCAGGTTCTGGTCGTCGGGGAGATGGGATGCATCTATGGCAATCGAGGTCATTCCGGCCTCAAACAGAGTTGGTATCTCGATCTTGGCCTCATTTATATCCTGTTCTTTCTTGATCCCATAATGGTCGGCGTGTATTGCCACTGGAACAGTAATGCCAAGTTCATTGCACAGTGTATCGACCTGACGGGCTATATTCCAATAATTTACAGCACAATAGGCATTGGCACCTCCCTCTGACCTGGCGATTTCTATGATGATAGCGGCATTAGCCCTCTGGGCGGCCTGTAGAGCCCCTCGAATTACAAAGTTGTTTCGGCCATTGGCAGCAATGGCCATGGCATTTCCTTTGGCGAGCATTGCCATGTCGATGAACTTCCCACTGACGATCAGGGCTCTTGAATTAGGAAAAAGCTTTACCACGTTGGGCGGGCGACCTGTTTTAAGCGCCTTTTCAAAATTTGTTAAAGCAACAGCTTTTTTTTCAGACATAGCTTGACCTCCTTTTATAAGG
>DAOVAE010000123.1 GCA_030671225.1 Desulfobacteraceae bacterium | reverse complement strand
AATATTATTATCTGTGAATATCTGCGAAAATCTGCGTCCTATTTAGCTTGATTTTTTTATTTCTCTCCGAGCCGTAGGATCTACGAGCCGGAGGCCGATTCATCCGGGTTAGGGAGTGAAAAATTAAACAATGGAAACAGTTTTGATATCTCCGGCCAAGGCAATAATATTTGATTTTCCCGCAGTAATTTTATCGCTGTTGATTCCCCTTATTGGTGTTGGGATTTTTACTTACATTATTGCGCTTCGACTTAAGCCGCTTGTTTTAGCTTCGCCGGACCCAAGGTTTGATCGTTTAACAAATCGATTTTTAAAGATGTTAAAATATGCCATAGGGCAGTACCGACATCCTAGGTACAAAGATGCTGGAATTATTCATATAGTTATCTTTGCCGGTTTCATGATTCTGTCTTTGCGATCGATTACACTCGTGTTGCTTGGGATTTCGGACGGTTATGTATTACCGGGCATGAGCGGTATGGCCGGGCAGGTCTACAGGGTCCTGAAAGATTTTACAGAAATATTTATTTTGGCAGCCTGTCTGGCTGCAATGTACCGCCGGATAATAGTCAAGCCCGAACGATACGCCGTACCGGCCAAATACGGGAAAGAACATACCTGGGAAGCCATACTGGTCTTGTTACTGATTACAGGGCTGGTGACCTGTGACATGGTTTTTGAAGGCAGCCAGGCTGCGGCTCAGATTCAAAATGGATTTGAGACGGAAATTCTGGCTCCATTGACAGGCACATGGATTGCAGCCAATATTTTAAGGTTTGTACCTGTTGATAAACTCCAGAATTTACATCTGGGTGCTTATTTTTTACATGAACTGATATTCTTCTTTTTCTTATGTTTTTTACCGCTTGGCAAGCATTTTCATGTGATTACGTCCCTGCCGAATGTGTTTTTTATGAAGCTGAACAAAGGTTCGGTAAAACCGGTTCAATGGGGTGTTGAGGATGAGGAGCTTGACGAACTTGAGTCATTTGGGATTAAGAAATTCGAGGATTTTACCTGGAAACATATGCTCGATTTTTATTCGTGTGCTGATTGCGGGAGGTGTTCTGATCATTGTCCGGCAAATGCTGTGGGACGGCCTCTTTCTCCAAGGTTTATATCGATTAAGTGCCGCGACTACTTATTCAAAAAATATCCGCTTCAAGGCGAACCGGTGGATGGGCGGCCTTTGATCGGCAATGTGCTGGAAGAAGACGAGATCTGGTCGTGTACAACCTGCGGTGCTTGCGAAGAAGAGTGCCCGCTCTTTATCGAGTATATTGACAAGATTGTTGATTTGAGAAGAGGCTTTGTTGATGAGGGGATGGTGCCGCAATCCCTGCAAAAGCCGCTGAGGGCGCTCGAAAAGCGGGGGAACCCCTACGGCAAGATGGAGAAAAAACGAGCCGATTGGACCAAAGATTTACCTGAAGACTTTAATGTAAAAATTCTGGGTAAAAAAGAGACCGCTGATACGCTATATTTTGTCGACAGCATTACATCATATGATGACAGGATACAGGAAACCGGCCGGGCTGCAGCCCGTGTTCTTGCCTCCGCAGGTATCGATTTCGGAATACTGGGGCCGGCGGAAAGGGATAGCGGCCATGAAGTAAAACGGTTCGGCGAGGAGATGCTTTTTCAGGATTTGCGAGACCGCAATACGGATGCAATCATCAATTCAGGCGCTAAAAATATCGTTACCGCAGACCCCCATGCCTTTAATGCTTTGAAAAATGACTACAAAAGTATTCCACCGGTGGAACATATCAGCCGGACTATAATAAAAGCTATAAAATCGGATAAAATACGGTTAAAAAGTGTTGAAGACCCAAGTAAAATATATGCCTACCATGATCCATGCTATCTTGGCCGGCATAATGACCTCTATGACGATCCGAGGGAGGCTATAGATGCGATCCCGGGGATAAAGAGGGTCGAAATGGAGGCAAATTGCAGGGACCGCTCATTCTGCTGCGGTGGCGGCGGCCTGATGCTTTTTTATGAACCCATAGAGGAAAAAAGGATCGGGCAGATAAGGGTTGAGATGGCAAAACAAGCAGGTGTAAATGTGATAGTTACGGCCTGTCCTTTTTGTATGGTCAATATTGAAGATGCCATCAAAACAAGCGGCCTGGAAGGAGAGATGGAGGCTATAGATCTGGTAGAACTTATTGACCGACATATGATTATAGATTGAAGATCGAAGATTGAGATCTATAAGATAGTGTTTGAGACTTTATTAAGAACAACTTTAGGCTATTAAAATTGATTTTGTTTTATTTTATGGTAAAGGTATTTTTACCACGAAGAAGCACGAAGATTTTTTACTTTGTTATACTTCGTGATCTTCGTGGTTACATAGAACATGACCTTTTGGGTTCCGGCTTGTCCGGCCCAACTTCTATTGGAATTAAATTTCGGGAGGGAGAATATGGAGATTTTAGTTTGTGTTAAGAGGGTTCCTGACACTTCGGAAAATGAGATAGAGGTCAACAGGGACGGAACGGATATTGAGCGTGACGACCTTGTGTACTCGGTAAACGAATGGGACAATTACGCGGTTGAAGAGGCCATTCAGATTAGAGACAAGGTCGGTGGTTCAGTTACCGTTGTTTCCGTTGGTGACGAAGAAGCGGAAGAAGTAGTGCGAAGAGAGATGGCCATGGGTGCTGATAAAGGCATCCTGCTTTCGGATGATACTTTTGAAGGATCCGATGGAAAAGGGGTCGCAAGTATTATAAAAGCCGAAGTAGAGAAAAGGAATTACGATCTGATCATGACAGGCGCACAGGCGGATGAAGGAGCAGGTCAGGTGGGCGGCATGCTGGCTGCGATGCTCGATTGGCCATATGCTTCTCTGGTAAGTTTAATAGAAATTGTAGATGATAAAAAGATAAAAGTAGGCCGTGAAATTGCTGGAGGGAATCAGGAGATATATGAAATCGATCTGCCCTGCGTCCTTTCGATCCAAACCGGAATCAACGAGCCGCGGTATGTGGGTATCCGTGGAATCAGGAAAGTAGCGTCAATGGAAATTCCGGTTCACGGCACGAGCGAACTCGGAATCGATCCGGAATCTGTTGGGGAATCAGGCGCACAAGTAAAACGTCTCGATTATTTCGTGCCCGAGCTGGGTGAGGGCGCCGAAATTCTGGAAGGGAGTACCGATGAGATAATAGACAAATTGATTGAGCTTTTAAAAGCCAAAGGAGGAATTAAATAATGAGCCGACAGGTTTTCGCATATATTATTCATAAGGATGGGGTTGTAGACGACACGGCCTTTGAAATGATTGCAGCGGCTGGGAAACTCGACCCTGATGCTTTAGTTACTGCTGTTGTTGCAGGCACCGGTGCAGAACTTAGCGCGGTGTGCGATGAAGTTGCTTCTTCTTTTGTCGAGGTATGGAAGATAGATAACGAGGCATTGGCCTATATTGACGCAGAGGTGCTCCGGGGTCTGCTGGTTCGTATACTGCCAAAAGACAGTATCGTCTTGGTTCCACATGATCATTTCGGAATGGATTTAGCGCCGGGTCTTTCCATAAAGCTTGAGACGGCCTATCTTCCGGATGCTGTCGACTTTGAAGGTATTGAAGACGGAAAACTCAAAGTTGTACGTGAGGAATACAGCGGGCAGGTCAGCACACATGTACTTTGCGATATTTCCAATGGTGCTGTAATTACCACCCGTCCGGGAGCTTTCAAGGCGGATGAAAGCAAAAGTGCGAACGGAAAGATCGTTGACAAAACCCCCGAAGCAATGGAAGGAGACTTCCCGGGAGGCGCCCGCCGTTTTCTGGAAGTTGTTGAAGCCGAGGTCGGTGATGTAGATATTACCAAGTCTGATATTCTTGTATCGGTGGGCCGGGGCATCGATGATGAGGATAATATGGAAATTATTTTTGACCTGGCACAGGCCATAGGCGGGGATGTTTCATGCTCCAGACCGATTGTTGATGCAAAATGGCTGGAGAAATCCAGACAGGTCGGAACTTCAGGCCAGACGGTAAAACCGAAAGTTTACTTGGCTCTTGGTATAAGCGGATCATTCCAGCACCTGGGAGGTATTAAAGGTGCCCCATTTGTTGTGGCCATAAATAAGAACGCCAAGGCACCTATCTTCCAGTTTGCGGATGTGGGTATCGTGGATGACATACTCGATTTCGTTCCTGAGCTCGCGGATAGAATTAATGACCTGAAATCCTCATAAGCTATCTGTCGTGTGCAAATAGGCCCAAAATAGATGCAATTTTGAGATGTTGCATGAAAAGTGGCGGTTGACAACCTGGCTCGCCTTTGATATTTATTTTTCAGTTATCACCAGAAACCGAATATCTTTATATGTTACGGTTTGTCTGAGA
>DAOVAE010000066.1 GCA_030671225.1 Desulfobacteraceae bacterium | reverse complement strand
GAAATCATAGGGCACAACCTTGAATTTACCGGGCTTTGCCCCGAATGCTCAAAAATTCAGATAGCCAGTAGTTAGTGCCCGAACGAAAACTAGGATTTTTCGTTAAGATCAAGGAAGACGAAAATTTTAACCGCAGTAATACTGGTAGTATTTCGAGGATTAAAATTTGAGTCTGACGCAGATATTGGCGAAAAGGACAGTTTTCGTTCAGGCACTAGTTAACATTCCTTAATAGACCCAAACAGCAATAGACCCAAACAGCAATAGACCCAAACAGCAATAGACCCAAACAGCACACGCTTAATCTCATCTTTTTTGATACAAATATGTATCAACATGCAGTATGAGACAATCTTCAGATCTGTGGTCTGCCTTTTTCAATCGAGGAGAAAAAGGAACTTTATCCGGAACATGTCCTAACACATTGAAATAATAGCTTTTAATTGTATCCAGTTCATCCTGACATTTGCTCTGATTTTAGGTCCTCTTGTTTAAGTTCTGGCACGAAATTTGATATAATTATTTAGAATGGAGTATATCTCACATTCATCTTAAAAAAAGGAGGTTTAAAATGGAAGAATGTAAACCGATTTTAAATACAGGCCTTAGAGGCTTCAAGGTTGCAACCACCAAGATCAGTGATGTGGATGGTCTTGCCGGCAAACTCATTTACAGGGGGTATCTTATAAAAGAACTTGCAGGTGAAATTTCATATGAAGAAGTCGTGTACCTCCTTCTTTATGAGAAACTACCTAACAAAAAGGAATTGGATCATTTTAAAAAACAGCTTGCCGAAGAGAGGCAGTTGCCGCCTGAGTTGATCTTATCACTTGAAAACCGCCCGAAAGATGCCCTGCCAATGGATATTCTTCAAGCAGGTGCTGCGATGCTGGCCCACCATGATCCTGATGCAAAAGAACTATCCCTGGAAGCCGCAAATCGTATGGCCATAAAACTGATAGCCAAGTTTCCCACAATTGTTGCAGCATGGAGTCGAATACGGAATAATCAAAAGCCGATTGAACCCAATCCCAGTCTAAGTCACGCTGCCAACTTTCTCTATATGATGAACGGAACAATTCCTGATGATGAGCTGACCGGTTTTTTTGATGTCTGCCTGGTGCTTCATGCAGAACACTCGTTTAATGCTTCGACCTTTGCGGCAAGAGAAGTGGCATCCACAAGGGCTCATATGTATGCGGCCGTCACAGCAGGTGTCGGCTCTTTGTCAGGTGAATTACATGGTGGCGCCAACACGCGGGTTATGGAGATGCTCCTTGAAATCGGTTCTGTGGACAAGGTTGAAGAGTATGTTACCAATTTGCTCGATACCGGCGGCATAATCATGGGGCTGGGCCATGCGGTCTATCAGACCGATGACCCGCGGGCCCATATCCTGGCGCCCATGTCCAAGACTATGGGTGAGCGCACCGGCGAAACCAGATGGTACGAAATGACGAAACTCCTTGAACAGAAAGGTAAAGAAGCCTTTAAGCGTAAAAAGGGCAGGGATATTTATGTCAATGTAGATTTCTACAGTGCAGCACTTTATTACTACATGGGAATACCGGCCGATTTGTTTACCCCCATATTTGCCATTGCCAGGATATCCGGCTGGGCCGCCCATGTCATTGAGGAGCAGTTCGGAGGCGCAGCGCCAAAGCCTGTGCTCTATCGCCCGGACTCCCATTATATTGGCGATTATTGCGGCCCGGATCTGTGCGCGTTCGTTCCCTTAGAAGACAGATAACTTGATATCCAAGCTGAAATGAGAAAGAGAGCGGAATGAAAAAATGGGAATGTACCGTGTGTGGTTACATCCATGAAGGAGATGAACCACCGGAAAAATGCCCTGTATGCGGAGCCGATCGTAGCAAGTTCGTTGAAGTCGATCCAGCAGAAGAGGGTGAAGAAAAACTTGATCGGAAAAAACCTCAAGACAACGATCTAAATTCAAAACAGGAAGCGACAGTGTCTGTCTCAAGATACGATCTAAATGCAAAACAGGAAACGACAGTGTCTGTCTCAAGATATGATCCTGTGCGCGACTTTATGGTGAAGCACCATGTTCATCCGATCTCGGTTCATATTCCCAACGGCGTGCTGCCGGTCTCTGTTATTTTTATCGTTTTAGCAGCCGTATTCAATTGCAGCGGTTTAAGTCAGGCGGCATTTTATAACCTGGTGTTCGTCGTTTTAACCATGCCCCTTGTCCTCTTTTCCGGGTATAATGAATGGCAAAAAAAATATGGTGGTGAACTGACAAACTTATTTAAAATGAAAATGATTTTTGCTGTTGTTGTTGCAATAACAGTAATCATCCTGGTTGTGTGGCTCATTATTAATCCCAATGTGGCGACTGAGCCGTCATACCAAAAATGGACGTTTCTTTTTGTTAACTTGGTCATGCTTGCTGCAGCCGGCACTGCGGGTTTCATAGGAGGAAAGCTTGTTTTTAAGGATTAATTGCATGTAAAGGGGGGAAAATTTATGAATCAGCTTGATGAAGCTCAGATACAGCAGGTTCAAAGGGAAATCTCCGAATTACTTAGCGGGGTTACCAATGAAATCCCTATTATTTTATTTACTCAACCGGGCAAGAACGATGTTTTCAGCGATGCTGCCAGGCAAACCCTTCGCTTCTTTCGTGAACTGACCGATAAAATCGTTCTACGCGAATTTAATCTTGATCACGAGTTGGCAAAAAAATTGAATGTACAACAGTCGCCTACCCTGGTTTTTGATCCGGACCGCTATAACATCCGATGGCTGGGTGCTCCTATTGGTGAAGAGGGCCGTATTTTCCTGGAAGCTCTCATTCTTATTGGGTCTCAGAAAAGCAACCTCAATGAGCAGTCTCTACATGTAATAAAGAAAATTAAACAGCCAAGGGACATCAAGGTATTTGTCAGTGCAACATGTCCTTATTGCCCTCAACAGGCGTTAAATACATTGAAAGCAGCTGTGGAAAAACCCGATTTAATCTCTCTCGAAATTATAGATATTCAGGCAAATTCTGAGCTTGCTACCCACTATTCAGCCCAATCTGTTCCACAGACATATGCTAATGATGTTCTGATAGCTCAGGGAGCTCAACCGGAAGAACTGTTCATACTTTCTCTGGAGAAAATGGAACAGCAGACTGTATTTATACCTGAAAGCGATGTCCAGGAGGTTGAGACAGACCTTGTTATTATAGGTGGAGGGCCGGCCGGACTGAGTGCCGGAATATATGCGGCGCGCAGCGGGCTAAAATCGGTTGTGGTGGAAAAGGGTGTTCTTGGAGGCCAGGTTGCCACCACTCCGGTTGTTGAGAATTATCCAGGGATGAAGCAGATAGGAGGAAAGACTCTTGTGGACATGATGGTCACCCATGCCCTTGAATATGTGCAGATTTTTCCGGGAGAGGAAGTTGTGGGAGTTGAACCCGGAGAGCCCATAATCGTTCAAACTAGCAGGCGAAGGTTCAATACCAAGGTGGTGCTGATGGCAACCGGAGCCACTTACAGAAATCTTGGTGTACCCGGGGAGTCGCGTCTTGCCGGACATGGTGTGAGTTATTGTAGCACCTGTGACGGTCCTCTTTTCAAAGACAAAAAAGTGATAACGGTCGGCGGCGGAAATAGCGCCGTTACCGAAGCGCTTCATATGTATCATATCGGTGTTAATGTAACCTTGGTCCATAGGGGAGACAACTTAAGAGCTCAGGACTTTTTGGTTAAAAACCTTATTCAAAACAACATACCGATTTTATTCAATACAGAAGTCAAGGAGATCAAGGGAAAATATAATGTAGAAGAAGTTCTGCTTTACAATAATAAAACTGAAGATCTCTCAACCTTGCCCGTGAGCGGCGTTTTTATTGCCATAGGCTATAATCCTGCCATAGGCCTGGCACAAGAAATAGGACTTGAGCTTACTGAGGAAGGTTTCATCAAGCACGATCAATACAGAACCAATATTCCGGGAATTTATACTTCCGGAGATGTAGCGGGAGGATACAAGCAAATCGTAACCGCCGCTGGACACGGCGCCGAGGCGGCATTGACCATATTTGAAGACTTGATCAATCCATACTGGACGTAAAATTGCTATCATGATTTTATGCTGTTAAACATTAAAAAATGAACCCAAAAAATTCCAGTACAGACAGTCCAACCATTAACCCGGAAACATGGGTTGACCATTACGGAGATTATCTTTACCGCTTTGCACTATCCAGAGTTCGAGACCCTTCAGCCGCCGAGGATCTGGTTCAGGAGACCTTCCTGGCAGCCCTAAGTGCTCGCAAAAATTTTGCAAGCCGCTCCTCCGAGAAAACATGGTTTACCGGGGTTCTCAAACACAAAATTGTAGATCACTTTCGTAAAAAAGCTAAAGAGCCATCCGGCGATAATATTATATCCGGCACGGAAGCCTTGGATAACCTTTTTGACCAAAAAGGACAATGGAAGATAAAACCGGCCAAATGGGATGCCGATCCGATGAAACTTTATGAGCAGCGCGAGTTTATGAAAGTTTTAAACGATTGTTTATCGGGGCTTTCCAGCCGCATGGCCAGTGTTTTTATCCTCCGTGAAATGATTGGCAAAACCACTGAAGAAATCTGTAAGGTTTTGGATATTTCAGCGACCAATTGTTGGGTAATACTTCATCGAGCCCGCGGATATTTAAGATATTGCTTGGAAATCAATTGGTTCACCAGCATAAGCACTGAGGATTAGTGATGAAACTCTGGATGTTTAATTGCAAAGAAGTGACCCGGATGTTATCTGATTCGATGGATCGCGAATTATCTTTTCATCAGCGGGTAGGGTTAGGGATGCATCTGCTGATGTGTAAATTCTGTTCCCGATATCAGAAGCAATTACTGTTTCTGCGTGAAACAATCCATTTACACGCGGCACGCGGTGAAGACATAGAACCTTTTACAACACTGCCGCCTGAGGCCCGTGAACGGATTAAACGCTATATCCATAATGTCTTAGATAAATCAGAATAACCTTTTTGAGTTCCAATTTGTTTCCTGATGCAAACCAAAAAAATATTACTTTGGAGGGATTGATATTATGATAGATCTAAAGGTTTCAGAAGTGCTTGATAAAGCCATACAGAAGGAGGAAGAGGCCTATCTGTTTTACATGGATATCCTTGATAAAATAGAGGACAAAAGTGTCAAAGAGGCCATCGAGTGGGTCGCAAGTGAGGAAAAAAAACACAAGGACTTTTTAGTTAATTACCGCGAAGGTCGATACGGTTCGGATGCTTTAAGGATGAGTGATGTTGTCCATTACAAGATCGCCGAGCACCAGGAAGAACCGGAGATCGCAAAAGATATGCGCCGGGAAGATGTTTTCTTGGTGGCATCTCATAGGGAACTTAAATCCTACAAGTTTTACACCGAACTTGCAGAATTGCATCCCAGGGGCGATACCAAAGAGATGCTGCTCAAGATAGCCAACGAGGAATTAAAGCATAAGGAAAAGATGGAGTATTTATATGTCAACACCGCCTTTCCTCAAACAGCAGGGGGTTGATGCTTTTTATTTGGGGATTCTGTTTGGTTGGTGAAATTATCGAAATTTTAATTTGTTAACAAGGGAGGAATTATGGCAACTGTCGTTCATAGGTCACATATTACTATCACAAGAGAGAAAGGACCCACCCGTAAGGCTGAAATAAAGGGCTTTGCTGAACCGGTTTTCTATGGTGTTCACGGAGGAATCAAAGACTTTTATAAGATTGAGCCCGAGGAAGAGCATGCCGCTACTTTAGACCATATTGTCGGCGCAGTCGGAGGCTGAATGATGGGCACACTGGCTGCGGTGCTGGCCGGCAAAAAGATTAGAACCGTGCAAGACCTGTTTAAGGCAACGGTAACAGGTGATATTGAAGATGTTGACGGTGTTCTCAAAATCACGCGCATCAACGTACATTATGAGCTTAAAGTACCGGCTGAAAACAGAGAAGATGCTAAAGAATCGCTGGATACGTATCTTTCTTTATGCCCGGGTGCACAAAGTGTTATCGGCTGTATAGACATAACGCATGAATTGACCATGGAAGACTTATAACATTTTAATTAAACGTCTCGGAATTTCTGTAACTTATTGAAATATAAATTGCTTATTAACCAGTTTCCGCTTTCCGAAGTATTGGCCTACGGCCCGTAGAGCCTATAAACCCATTACTCCATTATCCCAATTGCGGAGCGCAGAGAAGCTAAGTTCTATTGAGAGGAGAAAATTCATGAGTAAAACAGAACAAAATTTATTGGAAGCATTTGCAGGAGAATCACAGGCCAACCGTAAATATCTCGCCTTTGCTAAAAAGGCGGACCAGGAAGGATACACTCAGGTTGGCAAGCTCTTCAGGGCGGCTGCGGAGGCCGAAACAGTGCATGCACATGCCCATTTGAGGGCACTCAAGGGTATTAAAACTACCGCTGAAAATCTCAAAGAAGCCATTGCAGGTGAAACCCATGAATTTAAAAAAATGTATCCGCCCATGATCGAAGCGGCTATGTCGGAGGGCAATAAAGCGGCAGAGAGAAGCTTCACATATGCCAATGAAGTTGAAAAAGTTCATGCTGATCTTTACCAAAATGCTCTGGACATCCTGAGTAATCCGGAAGAAGTGGAATGTTACTATGTCTGTGCCGTTTGCGGCTATACCTGTGAAAATGAGGCGCCCGAAAAATGCCCGGTTTGCAAAGCCAATATCAAGGCTTTTTCCAGAGTAGAATAAGAGATGCGCAATATGAAATGTCCGGTTTGCGGCTGTGTTAAATTTTATGTGAAAGGA
>DAOVAE010000043.1 GCA_030671225.1 Desulfobacteraceae bacterium | reverse complement strand
GGTACCAACCTACGAGGAGCAGACAAGGGGCAATCCCCAACGCCTCAATGAATATATTACCGGATCCATCGGGGATGCCAGCCTCTTGAATCCTATTCTCTCGGCAGATTCGGCCAGTAGCAATATAGGAAACATGGTTTTCGAAGGACTCATCGATCGGGATGAGCAATTACACTTTAGAGGGCGCCTGGCCACTTCCTGGGAGGTTTATGAGGAGGCTTTTTTTTATGTAAATAAATCGGCCAGCATACCAGGACTGGGCAAGGCAGATCCACAAAAGATAGTGGATTTTCTCAAGAAAGCTAAGAAAAAGAAGAGCGCAACAGAGCCAGGGCTCAGAGATTCTTTGGAGCGTATTACCGAAATCTTTGTCATCCCTCCCAACAATTTTTCAGTGATCAGACAGGAGAAAGATCCAGAGATAAGTAATCAAAAAAAAGATATCAAGATTAGCATTGCGGCACCTCCCAGAATAAAGTTGGTTCTTAATCAGGTGGATCAGGATCTTTTTCAAAACCTTTCATATCTTCTGGGTAAGGATTATTTTAAATCTTTTCACGGTGAGGATTACCTGAGCACAGCCCCCGGACTCGGAAAGGAAAGATTGGCTGCATATGCTGCGAAATTGTTGCCTGTCACAGAGCACAATCCGATTCTTATGTTTTACTTAAGGGCCGGGGTAAAATTTCATGACGGCCATCTGCTTGATGCCAATGATGTTAAGTTTACCTATGAATCGATCATGAATCCGAAAAACCTTTCACCGCGCATAGCGGATTACGAGCCGGTAAAAGCTGTTACAGTTATTGATCCGCTGACCGTAAAAATTGTTTACAAGCGACTTTATTCTCCTGCTATCGGAACCTGGGCTATGGGAATCCTTCCTGAGCATTTGCTCAATTCTCAAAGCCTTAAGAAGGAAGCCATTCGTCTTGGAAAAGACCCGGAAACATATTCCATGCGCCAGAGTACTATCAACCGGCATCCTATCGGATGTGGTCCTTTCAAGTTCCGTGAGTGGAAGTCGGATCAGTACATAATCCTAGATCGCTTTGATGATTATTGGGAAGGGCCACCAAATTATAATCGCTATGTCTACCGGATTATTCCAGACCTCCTGACTCAGGAAATGGAATTTTATGCCGGTACTATTGATAGCTATGGTGTTCAACCACACCAGGTAAAACGCCTTGAAAAAGACCCCAGGTTTCAGAATTTTTCCGGCACTGCTTTTGGCTATACCTATATCGGTTACAATATTAGACGAAAGCCCTTTGACGATCCCAGAGTGCGGAGGGCCTTGAGTATGGCCATTGACACAGATAAAATCATCAACTACTTGCTTCATGGCCAGGGAGAACGAATCACAGGCCCTTTTGTCAAACAGACCGATTATTATAACCACAATATCGAACCGGTTCCATATAATCCAAAAGGGGCTTTAAAGCTGCTGGAGGAAGCCGGCTGGAAACACAACAAAGCGGGCCGGCTTGAAAAGGACGGTGAAAAATTTGAATTTACTCTCATCGCTAACAGCGGTAATGATCTTCGCAAAGCTATACTGGCCATTGCCCAGAACGCGTGGAAACAGATCGGCATTGATGTCCGCACCGATCTGTTAGAGTGGTCCGTATTTATTCAGGAACGCGTGGACAAGGCAGATTTTGATGCCCTTATCCTGGGCTGGCAAATGGGAATTGAACCTGATCTGTATCAGATATGGCATTCGAGCCAGACAAATCCTTATCAGCTCAATTTTGTAGGTTTCAAAAACCAAGAAGCCGACGATCTCATAATCAAGATCAGGCAGGAATATGATCACAACCGGCAGGTAGAATACTGCCACAGGCTTCACGAAATTATTGCCAGAGAGCAACCTTACACGTTCCTTTATGTTGGCAAATGGACCGCTGTTTTAGATAAACGCATCGTTATAAAGAGTGTCGATGATGCCGGAAATGTATCGTATGAAAAGATAAAGCCTACAAAGACCGGGAATTATAGTTTCTATTTTAATAAATGGATAAAGCTACCGGAGGCGCCCAGCTTTATGGATGAAGGATAGGTAAAGGGAAATAGCCATGTTGTCATTTATCGGTCGCAGCATTGTTCAAAAGATCATCACCCTCTTTTTTGTCTCCATCGTTTCTTTTTTAATTATTCACCTTGCTCCCGGCAAGCCGAGCCAGGTGGATCCTATGAATCCTAAGTTTACGCCTGAAGTAGTGGAACGATTTCGAAAAGAATTTCATCTGGATAAGCCCCTCCATGTTCAGTACCTCTATTTTTATCAGGACTTCTTTACAGGAAAAACCGTTTCCTGGAAGGACAATCAATCGGTACTTAAAAAGATATGGGAACGATTCTTAAACAGTCTGCCCCTCTTTATTGTTGGTACCATCATCACCTGGACCCTTTCTTTTCCCATCGGAATCCGATCGGCCATCTTCAGGGGACGACTCTATGATCGTAGCGCCACATTCATATCCTATCTTCTGATTTCCATTCCAGGTTTCTTCTTTGCTTACATACTTATCATCTTTGTAGTAACCCAATTCCATGTCCCGGTAATAGGCATGGAAACATTCGGGATCGGAGAAACTTCCATGCCTCACATATTCATGGACAGGATCTGGCACCTGCTCCTTCCTTCCGTCCTTGGTGCCACCGGCGGTATTGCTGTCCTTTCCAGGTATGTGCGAAGTCAGATGCTTGAGGTGGAAGGCCAGGATTATATTCGTACTGCCAGGGCCAAGGGGCTTCCACCGGAGCAAGTCCACTATAAACATGCCCTGCGGAATGCCTTGCTGCCTTTTGTAACCATGTTCGGCCTGATTTTGCCTGGCCTGATCGGAGGTTCTGTCATCATCGAATCCATCTTTTCCTGGCCCGGCATGGGGCGGATGGCCTATGAGGCGATTCTGGCCAGGGATTACCCTGTTATTCTGACAGTAAACTTTGTTTCAGCCGTGCTGGTGCTGATCGGCACATTTATTTCGGACATCCTTTACCTTATGGTAGACCCAAGGATACGCTTATGATGAACATAGAAGAAAAAACATTTAACCAGGATTTTCAATTCCAAGTCCCCCTGGCTCCGAAGCAAACAAGACTGCAAGCATTCTGGTTTCTTTTCAAGCAAAACCGGCTTGCCATTGTGGGGCTTTTTATTTTCATCCTTTTCTTCTGCAGTGCCCTCATTGGTCTCTTTCTGACTTCCGGTCCGGAACCTATCTTCGATCCCGCCATGATCCGCCTCCAAGAAAAGCTACGCCCACCTCTTGCCAAACCCAATCTTGATTCTTTACGACCTGAGGAGGTTCCTACCCTGGACTTCTACCTGATGGGGACCGATGATCTGGGAAGGGATGTTTTTGCTCGGATGCTCCAGGGAGCCTGGGTTTCCCTGACCGTCGGGTTTGTGGCTGTCGGGATAGCCGTGCTCATCGGTATATTCATGGGAGGAATCGCGGGCTACTTTGGCCAATATCATATTAAGATCGATCATATTCTATTGACGTTTATTTTGGTTTCAGGAGCCGGCCTGGTAGCAGTCAAACTTATCCATTTCGGTGCATTGCTTTTACTTCTTGGACTGGGGCATATCTTATATTCTATCTTGACGAAAAAAAGATCGAGAGAAAAAGCCGTGTCATCATGGTCAGCCTTTCTCAGTAAAAATGCTGTTTCTGTTGATACTCTGATCATGCGAATCGTAGATATCATGCTCTGTTTTCCGAGTTTTTTCCTGATTCTAACAGTAGTGGCGCTGCTTCCAGCAAGCATATACAATATTATGATCGTCATCGGATTAACCAGTTGGATGGGTACAACACGTTTTGTCAGAGCTGAATTCCTATCCTTGAGAGAACAGGATTTCGTAGCAGCTGTAAAGGCACTTGGAGTCAGCAACTTTAGGATCATTTTTCGCCATATGATGCCGAATGCCGTCGCGCCTGTGCTGGTCTCTGCCACCATCGGTATTGCTACAGCCATTTTAACGGAAGCCGGTTTAAGTTTTCTCGGATTCGGGGTGCCGCCGCCACACGCCACCTGGGGAAATATACTTTCAGACGGTAAACGTTTCATCTTTGATGCGCCCTGGCTTACCTTCATACCCGGCATCGCAATACTGATCGTTGTGCTCTCCTTTAACCTCTTTGGTGAGGGTCTCAGGGATACACTGAATCCCAGACTCAGGGAGAGACACTGAATTGTCGATTGAAGATTGAAAAATGACGAATGATAGCCTGATATCTATACATGATTTAAAAGTTTACTTTCGAAGTAACAGTGAGCACGCTCGTGCCGTGGACGGCGTTAGTTTCGAGGTTCGGCGAGAAGAGACGATCTGTCTTGTCGGTGAATCCGGATGTGGAAAGACAGTCTCTGCACTCAGTATACTTGGTCTTATCCCAACACCACCAGGGGAAATAGCGGGTGGCCAAATTCTGTTTGCAGATCAAAACTTGTTGGAACTCAACGAAGCAGATATGCAGAAAATCCGCGGAAATCATATTGCCATGGTCTTCCAGGAACCACTGACGTCACTTAATCCGGTTTTTACCATCGGTGACCAAATCGGCGAAGCCATCAGTATACATAAAAAACTAGAAGCCGAAGCGGTGCGTGAGAACTGTATCCAACTCTTGACAGATGTAGGCATTTCCTCACCGGCACAACGGCTTAAAGACTATCCCCACCAACTCAGTGGCGGGCAAAGACAGCGGGTCATGATTGCCATGGCTCTGGCATGCGATCCTGATCTGATTATTGCTGACGAGCCAACTACAGCCCTGGATGTAACCGTGCAGGCTCAAATTTTGCAGCTGTTCAGGTCTATCCAGAAAATACGATCCATGTCAGTTTTATATATCACTCATGATCTTGGCGTAGTTGCTAACATCGCCGATCGAGTTTATGTTATGTACGCTGGTATAATTACGGAACATGGGAATACGGCTCAGATCTTTCATGATGCACGGCACCCTTATACACAGGGCCTGCTGGCATCCCTTCCCAGTCGCTCTAAACGGGGGACAAGGCTTCACAGCATTCCTGGTGCAGTACCAAACCCGGCCCATAAGCCAGGGGGCTGTCCCTTTCATCCCAGGTGCCCCTATGCAATCCCAACCTGTAGTAAAGAATATCCGCAGATGTGTGATTATGGCCAAGGACACCTGGCACGCTGCCCTGTTCTATTTGAAGGCGGAGGTTGATAAGTCCAAAAACTTTTTCTGGGAGATTATACAAACAAATGGAGTCGGTGAGGAGACAAAATCACATTATCTTAGGTGTCCAAAGCTTGAAAAAATACTTTTCCATACGCAGAGGATTTTTTCAGAGAGTCGCCGGATGGGTTAAAGCCGTTGATGGTGTGAGCTTTGAGATCGAACAGGGGAAAACCCTAGGTTTGGTTGGTGAGAGCGGCTGCGGAAAAACAACCGTTGCAAGACTTATTCTGAAACTTTTGGAGCCGGATGAAGGGAAAATTATCTTTCAGGGGAGTGATATCAGTGAATTTACTGAAAAAGATATGAAGCCGCATCGAAAAGAGATTCAAATCGTTTTTCAGGATCCGTTCGGATCATTAAATCCCCGTATGACCATCGGCTTGTCCATTGAAGAGGGGCTACGGATTTTGGGAATTAAAAGCGGCAGAAGTCGTAAAGAGCGCCTTGAAAAACTACTGAAAATGGTTGGCATGTCTCCGGACAGCGCAGATCGGTATCCCCATGAATTCAGTGGCGGCCAGCGCCAGCGCATCTGCATCGCACGTGCTCTGAGCGTTGATCCCTCACTGGTTATATGCGATGAACCTATCTCTGCTCTGGATGTATCCATCCAGGCACAGATCATTAACCTTTTAAAAGATTTGCAAGATCGGCTGGGTTTAAGCTATCTTTTCATTTCCCATGATCTCAATGTCGTGGGTTATCTATGTAACACGATTTATGTCATGTACAAGGGCCAAATCATGGAGTCTGCGCCTGCCGAAGAACTTTTTGAAAACCCGTGTCATCCCTATACCATGTCATTACTCTCGGCGATTCTTGATCCTGAACCGGGCAAAAGGCAGAAAATGAAGCTTCTGGAACCAGACCTTTCTGATTCTCTGATTACATCCGCGGGATGTAATTTCCAGGGAAGATGTCCCATTGAGGAACCTCGTTGCCGGAAAGAGGAGATCAGTTTTGAAAAAGTAGGAGAAAAACACATTGTAAGATGCTGGAAAGTTGCGGAGAAATAAAACCTAAAATATGAATGTTTTAAGGGGGTATTAGGATGGAACCTGTACTGCTGGATAAAGACGGCCCCATTGGATGGCTAACGTTAAATCGGCCTGAAAAGCGTAATGCACTGTCTTTGAAATTAATGACGGATATGCTGAATAAGCTCGAAATTATTGCGCAAGACAAGGATATCCGTGTAATCGTTATCAGGGGAAACGGTCCGGTTTTCTGTGCAGGACATAATCTTAAGGAAATGACCGGTACCGATTACGATATCAAGCATTTTTACAAGATCTTTTCAGTATGCGCACAAATGATGCAGACTCTTTATGAACTGCCCCAGCCCGTCATCGCCCAGGTTCACGGCGCAGCAACGGCAGCTGGATGCCAGCTTGTTGCCGCCTGCGACCTTGCCATTGCGGAAACCGGGGCACAGTTCGCCACTCCGGGTGTAAAAATAGGTCTTTTTTGTTCCACCCCCGCGGTTCCCCTGGTCCGAGTTATCGGGAGACGAAGGGCTATGGATATGCTTATGACAGGTCGTTTTGTTTCGGCTGAGGAAGCGGAAAGGTTCGGACTCATAAACAGGATAGTAGCCCCGGAAAAGCTTGCCGAACAGACCAGAAACTGGGCTATGGAAATAGGGCAATACAGCCGGTATACGCTTGCTTTCGGAAAGCAGACTTTTTATAAGCAGGTAGACTTGGACACAACATCGGCTTACAATTACGCCACCAATGCAATAGTTATGAACTGCCTTGCTGCAGATGCCCAGGAAGGTATGTTGGCTTTTCTGGAAAAGCGGAAGGCTGAGTGGAAAGATCGTTAGTCGTGAAATTCGGGTTAGATCAAGCATAAACAAAGGGGACAGGTAATTACCTGTCCCCTTTTAAAAAATGCCGGATATAATAAATTCTAACGTTTTGAAAACTGAAAACGAGCCCGTGCACCCTTCTGGCCGTATTTCTTTCTTTCTTTGACCCTGGCATCACGTCGAACAAAGCCCGCCTTTTTCAAAGACTGCCTGAGGTCAGGGTTGGCCAATATAAGAGCCTTGGTAATGCCATGCCGGATTGCTCCGGCCTGCCCTGAAAAACCTCCACCCGTAACCCGGGTTTTTATATCAAATGATCCAAGAGTATTTGTCAAAACAAGCGGCTGCTTCACAATTGTTTTCACCGACTCAATCTTGAAATAATCATCCATGGGCAGGTTATTAACGGTAAATTCACCATTTCCCGGCTTTAGCCAGGTTCTTGAAATGGAACTCTTGCGTTTTCCCGTAGCATAATAGACGTTATCTTTATCCATATAATTCCCCGATAATTAAAAAATTTGTGCCGATTGACCTACTGAACATACTATTCTAACAAGCGAAAATATTTTCAAAGTGCGAAAATGTTGTAACAATTTAATCCTGCTCTTTTAAAGGTCAAGAGTTTCGGGCTGCTGGGCTTCATGAGGATGCTGACTGCCTGAATAAACCTTCAACTTTTTGAAAAGCTTTCTCCCCAGTCTGTTTTTCGGCAACATACCCTTAACGGCAAAACGGACAAGATCTTCAGGCCTTTTTTCCAAAAGCTTCCGAGCAGTAATAGTCTTTAGACTCCCGATGTAACCACTGTGCCGATAATAATGTTTTTTCTCCCATTTTTTCCCGGTCAAAACAACCTTGTCCGCATTTATAATTATAACCCAATCACCGGTGTCGACATGGGGTGTAAAAAGAGGGTTGTGTTTTCCTCGCAGGCGGGCAGCTACTGTACTGGCAAGCCTCCCCAGCACCTCATCTTGGGCATCAACAACACACCATTTTCCCTTATTGTCGGTATTTTTTGCGCTATATGTATATTTTTTCACCGTAATTTTCTCCTCTGAAT
>DAOVAE010000007.1 GCA_030671225.1 Desulfobacteraceae bacterium | reverse complement strand
ATATATTTTTCATGGGCCACAATAACGGATAAGACTATCTTTTTCGGCCCGTCTTTTTCTTCGGCAAATCCTACAAACCAGTCATAACGGGCATCGTGAGATTTGGTGTCCATGGAGCCGGTTTTGCCGCCGATATTCAGTTTGGAAAGGATTTTATCTTTCCTGTACCCCCTGAAAGCCTTTCTACAGGTGCCGGAGCGTATTGTAGTCGCCATGAGACTATTAAGGATCTTAGATGTCTCGGGCGTAATGGCCTGGTTGATCGTGACCAATCGATTCCGATAAATGATCTCTCCTTTTTGGTCAACAATCTTATCGACGATTGATGGTTCCATGATCTTTCCCTGGTTGATTATTGCCGAAGCAATCATTGCACCGTGAAGGGGAGATAATTTTGTTTCCTGGTTGAATCCAGAGGCAACCTCAGCCCACTGGTAAGGTTCGTCTGACAAATAGACGGCACTGGGAGCAAGCTGAATTTCAAAATCGATATTTCTGTTGAAACCAAAGGCTAAAGCATACTTCTCGAGAGTTGTTTTCCCAAGGAAAAGAGCACCGATTTTTCCAAACACCGGATTAACCGACTGGGCAAATGAGTCCCGAAATGTGACCCGGTTGGTATACTTGTTTTTTCGGTCTTTAAGCTGGGACTTGTATAGGGTATGTTTTCGGCCGTTGTAGGTAAGCTTAGTGTCTGGATTAAAACCACCTTTCTCAATAGCTGCAGATGCTGTAACGATTTTAAAGATACTCGCTGCAGGAAATCTGTTGTCCACGCAAGGGTTGTTAGACGGGTCCGTCTTATCAAAGCAGACCATGGATAAAACCTTGCCGGTTACAGGATCCATCCCCACAATTCCAATATATCGGGATGTGGACAGGTTCAACTTTTTTTGAAGAAAGTTCTGCAGTCTAATGTCAAGGCTGGTGTAAACCTGAAATTTGCGGCCGTCTGAAAAAAAATCTAAGCTCTTATTCTTAAGGTTTGCAAAGGATATGCTTTTAAGCAGAGTCCGGGCATCTCTTTTGTCGATTAACTTTACATTATTGAGATGGACATCTGTTTTGTTATCATGGGATGAAAAAAAATAATCGGTCAGAGAGTGATAAAATGATTTTCCGCCAGGACCGCCAAATATCCCGTAAACCATAACAAGTGTAACCAGAACCACTGCAGATAATTTAAGGATATTTTTGATTAATCTTTTTTTGGCTACATCCCATTTCAGACCGGCCTGATAATCTCTCCATCCCGGTCTTTCAAGAGCAGCCTGGTCGATCTTAAGTTTTTGGGGTATCATTATTTAGAATGACATACTCCTTAGCTTAGAGGTGTTCCCGGTTTTACTTTTTTGTCCAGCGTTGCTACTGTACAACGTTCTTCATCAGTTGCGGCCAGCAACATACCCTTGGACAGTATTCCCATCAATTTGGCAGGTTTGAGATTCGCAACAATAATAACCTGCTTGCCCACCAGATCCTCGGGAGCATAGTCTTCAGAAATGCCGGCCACGATCGTTCTCCTTTTTCCCAGATCGACCTCAAGTTTGAGCAACTTTTTCGACCTTGGGACCGCTTCTGCGCGAACCACCGTAGCCACCCTTAGATCAACCTTATTGAGTGTTTCAAGGTTTATTTCGGATTTAATTGCAGGCGGTTCAGATACTAAATACCTTACTACCGACGAAGGGCCACCATCATTTTTTAAATCTATCCTAGGAAAAAGTGTGATTGATTTAGGCAAGTTAGTGCCGGGCAATATGGTTTTCCATGTTTTAAGTGTATCAAGATGATAAAACGGTTTTTGCGGGTTCATACCAAGATGCTTTTGCATGATCTCGGCCGTACCCGGCATTATGGGATATATGAGGCCGGACATGATTCTGAGAGATTCGAGAAGGTTGTAAATTACAACTTCAAGCTGTTTTCGGCTCGATTTCTTCTTTGCAAGTACCCAGGGCGTGGTAAGGTCAATATATTTGTTCATCCTTCCGATAAGTTCCCAGATGGCTATGAGCGCCTTATGGAAGGCAAATGCTTTCATATTTTTTTCAAATTTGTCAATCGTTTTCAAGGCATCCGATTTCAAGCCGAGCCGGAGCTCCTTTTCCACTCGGGTATCGACTTGTGGAACAACTCCTGAAAAATATTTGTGCACCATTGTTAAAACCCTGCTGAACAGGTTCCCAAGATCATTTGCCAGATCAGAATTGATGCGTTGTATAAGCGCCTTTTCACTGAAGCTGGAATCGAGCCCGAAGACCATTTCTCGCATGAGAAAATATCTGAATGTATCGAGTCCGTAAACATTTATCAGCTGAAGCGGTTCTACTACATTCCCAATGCTTTTCGACATTTTGCTTTGATCAACATTCCAGTATCCGTGAACATACAGTTGTTTATATACAGGGATGCCCGCCGCCTTTAGCATAATCGGCCAGTAAATGCCGTGGGGTTTTAAAATATCCTTACCCACAATGTGCTGTACATATGGCCAGAATGTTTTGAACAAATCCCCATCGGGGTATTGTAAAGCTGAAACATAGTTTAAAAGGGCATCGAACCATACATATATCACGAAGTTTTTATCAAACGGAAGCGTAATACCCCATTTAAGTCTTTTTTTGGGGCGGGAGATGCATAGATCATCAAGCGGTTCTTTAAGAAAGGAAAGAACTTCGTTTTTATAACGTTCGGGAGTTATAAAATATGGATTGTTCTTAATATGATCAATCAGCCAGTTCTGATAACGGCTCATCTTGAAAAAATAGTTGGATTCTTCAATAAGTTCAAGCTCTGTTTCATGATCAGGGCATTTGCCGTCAACGTGCTCGCGCTCTGTGTAGAAACGCTCGCACCCAAAGCAGTAAAGTCCTTGATATTCACTGAAATAGATATCGCCTGAATCATAGATCTTTTGCATTACTTGCTCAACAATTGCAATATGGGATGCATCGGTAGTGCGGATAAAATAGCTGTTCCTGATGTTAAGTTCGGGCCAGAGAGCCCTGAAAAGACCGCTTATCTTGTCCACATATTTCCTGGGGCTTAGACTCTCTTTTTTAGCGGCACGTACAACCTTGTCGCCGTGTTCGTCCGTACCGGTAAGAAAAAAAGTCTCTACCTTGCTCATCGAGTGAAACCTGCATGCCACATCTGCTACAATAGTTGTGTATGCGTGGCCAAGATGGGGTCTGGCATTAACATAGTAGATCGGTGTTGTTATATAAAAGGGTTCGGACATTTTTTCTCCTATTTTCCCCCCTTTACGATTTCATTTAATTCAGCTTCTATATCCTGTCCGTCATCTAAACGAATTGCTATGCGATTGAATATTGCATTATGGCGGATCACCTTACCTTTACCATTTTTAGTTGTCACGGTTTCCCCGATTTTTGGGAATTGCTTCTTAATGTTCTTGTACATTTCGTATTCAAAGGTAAGGCAACACATCAGTCGACCGCACTGGCCGGAAATTTTTGTTGGATTTAATGACAACCCTTGTTCTTTTGCCATGCGTATGGAAACAGGTCCGAATTTCTCAATAAATGCCGAACAGCATATTTCACGTCCGCACCTTCCTATACCACCGCACATCTTTGCCTGGTTGCGTATCCCCACCTGCCTCATCTCTATCCTAACGCCCAGTTCTTTAACCAGCATTTTTACAAGTTGCCGGAAATCGACACGACCTTCAGATGTAAAAAAAAATGTCAATTTACCGGCATCAAAGGAGCTTTCAACTGAAAAAAGGCTCATTTTAAGGCCAAGTTCCTTGATGCATTTAATACAATAGGCATGGGCCTGTTCTTCAGTTTTACGATTTTTATTTCTTTGATCAAGGTCCTTTTGACTCGCCAGACGAAACACTTTTTTCAAGGGCTTTCCTGATACGCCTGCTGCAGATTCGTCACGTTGTACCGCTGGAACCGCCACAGTTCCGAAACTAAGCCCTTGTTCGGTTTCCACAATCACATGGTCCCCTCGATTAAGTACAAATGCACCGCTGTCAAAGTCGTAAACCTTGCCGGCAGGCTTGAATCTTATCCCAACTACTTTTTTCATATTTTAGAGTTTTTGTATCATTTTAGCTTTATAAAAAACAACGAGGTCGACACAGCATTCAGGTGATTCGGATTTTAAGCCAAGTCACGATCGGAACAATGGGTTGCATAACCCGGATCCATGGACCCTGTATCTTGTATATGTATAATGTGTCTTAAACTTTTGCAAGTCGCATTATTAATACTTCTAAAGTCAGCCGCAAATTGGCGTTTGCCTTAATATCTTTCTGGGCTGAATGAATATCATCAATTTTTGAAAGCATTGAAATAACTTTCATTTTTTTGGAAGCACGTTGAATCCTGTCGCTTAAGTCCTTGTTGATAATTTTCCCAGGATGATATTTGCAGACAACAAGGTCCCTGAGCCAGGATTTAATCACCTCCAGAGAGTCAGCAAGGAGTTCCTTGTTTTTTGACAGCTTTTCCGCAAATGCCATTTGTGGACCGATCGGTTTTTTCGACAAAGATTCAACTTCATTTATCAGCCAAATCCTCCGGTTCATCCAATTTGCCCCGTTCATGGGACTGATCATGGAGAAGGCTTTGGAGACACTACCGTTTGCCATGGCCGCTATTATCTTTGCATCATCTGGATGCGCTTTATGTCTTTGAATCAGTAACGTCTCAATGTTCTTTCGGGAAACCGGGTTAAATCTAATGTGCTGACATCGCGATACGATTGTAGGAAGAAGATCGGATGTCTGCATGGCGGTAAGTATCAGAATAGTTTGATCCGGGGGTTCCTCCAGTACCTTGAGGAGGGCATTGCCTGCTGAAGGATTCATAGCCTGGGCATCAGATATTATGACCACACGTAACCTGGCCTCGTAAGGTTTCAAGGCAAGGGTGTCACAAAGGTCACGTATTTGACCAATCCTGATAAAAGGACCGGATGGTTTAACCAGAATAATATCCGGGTGATTACCCGATTCGATTTTTCGGCATGATTTGCAACAGCCGCAAGGGCCGATTGTTGTTATTTGGTCCGATGTCGTGTAACAGTCAGCTTGGGTTTTCGTCCCTTCTGAAAGGTTCTTTTGTTCAAAGACCATACAGTTACACGCCATAGCGAAAGCCATAGCAGCGGTCTGTTTGCCCACCCCTTCAACCCCCAACAAAAGAAGGGCGTGAGGTATTGTCTCATTTCGAAATAGGGTGGTTAGTAGCCGTATCGGCTGTTCTTGGCCTAATATCGACTCAAATCCAGATATCGATTCAAAACCAGACACAAATTTAACTGTTTACCCGATCTTTCAATTCTTTTCCGGATTTAAAAAACGGAAGTTTCTTTGGTTTTATGACAACCTTTTCTCCGGTTTTAGGGTTTCTTCCGGCATAGCTTTTGTAGTTTTTAACAAAAAAACTGCACAGACCGCGAATTTCAACACGCTCTCCCCTTGCCATGGCGTCAGTCATGCTGTCGAACAATACCTGGACAACCTTTGCCGCTTCTGGTTTTGAGATCTTTGCTTCGGTTTGCAAAGCGGAGATAAGTTCCAACTTATTCATACATCCTCCTTCTCACAATAACATGTGGTAATAAGGAAAGAACCCGTTCATTGTGTTCGATTTTATTAAACGCAAACTGATAATAAGTCAAGCAGTTATGATAATATTTCTGGCAGTTTTTCAATATCTTCTTCACTCACGTGTACTCCGGCAAACTGCCCCAGTGCTTCGATATTAACAATCACACGCCCTTTCCCTCTGTACCGGACAAAAGTTCCGATTACACCGGTAAATGGTCCATAAACCACTACCACTCTGTCCCCTTTTTTAAAACGGGTACCGGTTGTAACCGAATCACCCACTTTGACCATGATCTTCAAAGATTCGATGGTCTGGGAAGAAACGGAAATCGGTCCGTCTTTGTTGCCTATTAAACGAACCGCGCCGACTGTTTTTACAATTTCAAGATGTTCAGAAGGATTAAGATCGGTTTTTACAAACAGGTATCCCGGAAAAAGCGGTACTCTAATCATAACCTTTCGGTCTCGGCGCTTGCTCCTGACCTGAACCTTTGGAAGAAAAACCTCCATCGATTTTTTGATCAGGCCCTCATTTACCACGTTTTCGAACCTGCTTTTTGTATGCAGAACATACCATGAATATGTTAACTCTGATATCGTCATTGGTCTATTACTATATTCTGTTCTATATTCTGTTCATCCAAATATGTCCAGTTAGATTATTCCTAAAATCTGAAGAATTTAGGTTATTGGAAAAAATTTTCATCAAAAGGGTTATTCAAAGCTACTTCCGGATATTTCTTAATCAAATCTGCCAATTCCAAAAAGGTCAATCATAAATAGAAATTTGCGGTCATTCTCCTCGTCAATGTAACGTAAATCTAGTGACCAGCACTGCGTTTCATATAAAAAGCCCACGCCGTATTTTATATCTTCGCCTTCAAAAATATTCCGTTCATATTCTGCATATGCCGAAAGTCTGTCTGATACTTTTAAAAGAAGGTCTGTGTAGATAGATTCACTTGAATCGATTGTGTACCTGTGTTCCACAAACAGTTTGTCCCCACGTTTATCCCATAGATTTAATGCAACATTGCGGGATCGAAATCTGTTGTCATAATGGGACCATTGGGCATCAGCATCTATTGAAAAATATTTGACAGGAACAATTTCTATTTCGCCGTAAATCGTTGAAAAGGGCTCGGGATCATCCTCTTTTGCCTTATTGATATCGTAACTCTGTTCCAGCTCAAATCGGCAGAACTGGTTGTAGGCATAGCTTGGCGGATTATAATTTTCATGGCCGTAAGTTTTATCTATTGAATATGCATCCTTTTTTTCTCTATTCTCTTTGGATTTTGATGTTAATGTGTTTGTGATGGAATAAGTAATTAGGTTTTGTCTTCCAATCCGATCTAAGTCATCAAACGATGGAAATTCATCCTGGTCTTTTTCAGGTATGTAATCCCAGATTACTTGTGGCTTTATGGAGTGCTTGATCTTTTCGATGCTTTTACCGTTTACATTGAATATGTGATAGATTTCGGAAGAAAGATCTATCTTTATGTCATACATATCTCTGTAGAGTGTTTTTTTGTCAGAAGAGCTGAATTCGTCTTTATCAAAATGCCAGACCGTCTCCCGCACCCCTATGGAGGGCTCAACGGTGAAATAGCCTTTATAACTATATGGAAGATAAAACCTGGGATGCGCATCCATCCGATGACCCCTTG
Source organism: Desulfobacteraceae bacterium (assembly GCA_030671225.1). Lineage (GTDB taxonomy): Bacteria > Desulfobacterota > Desulfobacteria > Desulfobacterales > UBA11574 > DAOVAE01. The sequence goes on along the minus strand of DAOVAE010000007.1, from coordinate 6,658 downwards.
CACCGTCTTCACTGTAAAAATATGTGTATTCAGAATCGAGATCAAAATAAAAAGGGGAACTATAAATCCTCTGCCTTACCCCGTCAAACTCTATAAGCGGCAGTTTCTGCAAGGTTGTATCCGTTTCCTCCTGACGCCGGATTATGACATTATCATACCAGCGCAATTCGGCGTTTAGGCTGTAAAGGGACCAGATCCTGTTTAAGTTGAACCTGTTGACCCTTACCGGATCATTATAATCATCAAGGTCTCTGCCAAAAGTTTCGAGAAAATAAGCATTTGTTTCGTTAAATCCGGTATATCCGCTTTTAAATTCCCGGAGATAATCCTGATCGCTCACAATGTCCATGTCAAGCTTTGCAAAAAATTCAAAGGGCAAAGCCTGATCATGTTTCATCCTGAACCAGTAGCGGTCGGAATTGGGCCGCAGTACGTCGTCATCTTCATACCCCCAATTTTTGCTTGAATCAAAAGAGCCGTCATCAACTTTTTTGTCATTCAAAAAATCGTACATCAGGATTCCCTTTGACTTTTCGTCCAAAACATAACGGTATTCCAGCCCAAATTTTTCCCCGCGACGTCCCATGTGGTGTACATAGAACGTTGCATCTGAGCTTTGGTTTATGGCCCAGTAAAAGGGCTGATTATATTCTGTCCCTTTGCGATCCGAATAACCAAATTGGGGCGGCAATAAACCCGATTGGCGTTTTAACTTTACGGGAAAAACAAGAAACGGAGTATACAGTACAGGTATTTTTTTGGCCCAAAGCGCTGCATGCTTCACAAAACCGTATCCTTCTATTGTAATTTTTAGGTTTCTACCTGTAATTTTCCAGGCAGGTCGATCACCGTCACAGGTTGTGATACTGGCTTTATCAGCAGTATATGAGTCCTTGCCGACCTTTTTAAGTTTGGCTCCTTTTATATAAAAATGGTTTTCTTGTAGGAATATAGTGCCATTATATATAGTCCCCGTTTCAGCATTCAGATCCATTTCCATACTGCTCCCGGTCAGTATATCTTGTCCTGCTGTCATGATCACATGGCCGTCTGCAAAAGCTTTCATGTTTTTTTGATCAAAACGGACATAATCGGCGCTAAGATTTTTGTCTTGTTTTGTTATAGTTACATTGCCTATGGCAACATATTGATTTGCTTTATAGTCATAATGTATTTCATCTGCAATAATATGCCATGGCTCTTTGGGATCATCCGTAAGCAGTTTGGATTGCCCCTCTGCCGAGACAGAAACAGAAGTTACAATCAGAATAAATAGAATAAGTGCAAGACAGGCCATAGCTTTGCAAATCCGAGCTGATTTCAAATTACCGTATTCTGTTTGCATGCAAGTAAAAAAGTCAGGAAAAGATGCTTTGTATTCGGAACAGGAAGAAACTTTGCTGTAATAATCAAAGCAACCCTGTGGCAAGAAACGGAAATTTTGCAAGTGGCTCATTTAATAAAAAATTCCGGGCAAATGAATCCGTCTGAGATGAAAAAATCAGAACAGGATCTGATCCATATCAATAACATCTTGAATAAGAATAAAATATCAAGTATAAATGCTTTCTCGACAAAAAAAAGTCAAGATGTAGTTACTATTTAATGCAATGTCTTTAGTTTATTAATAATAAATTTTGTGCATTTTATGGCAAAACTATTCGCCTCTGAGACACGACGATTAATTTTAACAAACAGTTTTCCTTTGTGTCTTTGTGCCTTAGTGGCAATTGCTTCCGGTTTTTCCGGGTTAGGACTTACTCATTATTAACAATGAATATTTTATTAACAAATGATGACGGTATTTACGCAAAAGGGCTTTGGGCGCTCTATGAAAAGTTTACACTCCGGCACGGTGTAACTGTTGTTGCGCCTGACCGCGAGCGAAGTGCTGTAGGGCATGGAATAACCCTATATCAACCACTTCGCACAACCATGGTTAATATCAATAGCGGTTGCATGGGATATGCCGTGAACGGAACACCGGCTGACTGTGTCAAAATAGGCCTTATGGAGATCCTCGATACCAAACCGGACATAGTAATTTCAGGAATCAATCCCGGTGCAAATGTGGGTGTTAACATCAACTATTCCGGTACCGTTGCTGCCGCCAAAGAGGCTGCTTTATGCAAAGTACCGGCAATTGCCGTTTCCTTACAGGGGCGTCAGGCGGCTGATTATGATTACGCCGCTCATTTTACTGCGACACTGGCAGAAAATGTTCATAAAAAAGGACTTCCTTTTGGAACATTCCTCAATGTAAATATCCCTGATATACCCACGGAAAAAATAGAAGGTGTTCGGATAAGCAAACAGGGAACCGCACTTTATTCTGAATCTCTTGAAAAGAGGATCGATCCTCGCAACCGCATATATTACTGGCATGGACACGATTTCAATACATCTTTTAACGACCCTGAAATTGACGGTGCCGCACTTGACGACAATTTCATCTCCATAACACCGATTAAATGCGATATGACGGATTACAATATGATCGAAGAACTTAAGCGGTGGGATATCGATCAAGAGACCATCGGCAATACGCAGGGCGCAAAAGATAAAGAGTAAAAATGAAGAATCAGTTCATAAATGAAATTAAGCTTGGTGATTTTGTTGACGACATCTTTGTGTTGTCCGAAAAAATTTTATCCCAGAAAAGGGATGGAAACAATTTTTTAAATGTGACCCTTTCCGATAAAACAGGAACTGTAAAGGGTGTTGTATGGGATAATGTGGATCAGATATCGGCCGGTGTATCTTCCGGTGATTTTGTCCATATAAGGGGAAGTGTCAATGAATACAGAGAAGCATTTCAGCTTGTTATCAAGAATATGGAAAAATGTTCCGCCGACGTCATTAACCCCTCCGACTTTTTACCAACAACCAGTCGCGATATCGACAGTATGTTTGAACGCCTTTTGAAGATAACCTCTTCCGTTAAAACAGCATATCTTAAAAAGCTTATTCAAGCATTCTGGAATGATAAGGAGTTTGTTCTTAAATTTAGAAGCGCACCTGCAGCAAAAAAAATGCACCACGCCTATATTGGAGGTCTTCTGGAACATACTCTGTCAATGGCCAGTCTGGCTGACAAGGTTGCCGGGCATTACAGCGGAATTGACAGAGACCTTCTTATTTCAGGCGCAATACTTCATGATATAGGTAAAACAAAAGAACTCGAATACCAATTCAGGATAGACTATTCCGACCAGGGCAGGTTGCTGAGCCACATTGTGATAGGTATCGAAATGATCGATGAAAAATTTTCGGGAATTAAGGATTTCCCGGAAGATCAGATGGTTTTGCTCAAGCATATGATTGTAAGCCATCATGGCACCCGTGAATTCGGCTCGCCCGAACCGCCCAAAACCATTGAGGCTGTTATACTGAATTATATTGACGAGATAGACTCCAAGGTTATTGGGATTAGAGATTTTATAGCTAAGGAAGATCACAATGAAACCTGGACCTCGTACCATAGATTGCTTGAGCGTCATTTTTATATGGGCAAAAAGAATCGGGGAACATCTCAATGACTTCTGGCAGCATTACCAAGATTGACGGCTTCGTAAAAAGTCCAACTTCTGCGTTGCGCTGCATCCTTCGATTGAGTATTTTGAGGATTAAAATTTGAGCCTGACGCTGGAATTGGGCACATGGGAGCGTTTTGCAAAGGTCTCAATTTTAGGCATTTAAATTGGAATATTATGTTTATCTCCTTTGAAGGAATAGAAGGCTCCGGCAAGACCACCCAGATAAAGAATATTGTTAAGTTTCTTCAAGACAATGGGCATGACTGTATCATTACAAGGGAACCGGGGGGCACCCGGATCGGGGAAAAGATACGGGCGATTCTTTTGGACCCTGCAAGTAAGGATATGGACCCTTTGACGGAACTTCTTTTATATACCGCTGACCGGGCCCAGCACATCAGGGAATTCGTATATCCATTTTTATCGGCAGGCAAAACGGTTCTGTGTGACCGTTTTTATGACGCCACAGTAGTATATCAGGGTTTTGCAAGGGGGTTAGATATAGGCTTAATATACAAATTACATAAATTGCTGCTTGATAACTTAAAGCCCGACATTACGATCTTGCTTGATCTGCCACCTGAAAAGGGACTTTTACGTGCCTGGAAACAGATAGAAAACGGCGACAGGGAAAGTGTGGAAACCCGGTTTGAAGAAGAAAAACTCTCATTTCATAACAAGGTACGATCAGGCTATCTTGAACTTGCACGCCTTGAGCCCGGGCGATTTAGGGTGATCGATGCATCTATGGATGAAAACCAGGTTCGTAATGAAATCATAAAAATATTGTCTATTGAAATTAACTCCACCGTCTAACCCGCAAAAACCGGAATATAATATGGAGTATTGTAATAATGACCCACTCAATTCTAGACGCCATCGGTAATACTCCGCTTGTTGAAATAAAGAATCTCAATCCAAACCCGCAGGTAAAAATCCTGGCAAAGCTGGAATATTTTAACCCCGGCGGTTCCATCAAGGATAGAGCCGCCCTTTATATGATCGAAAACGGTGAGAAATCCGGCGAACTCACACCTGGTAAAACAGTAATCGAAGCCACAAGCGGGAACACTGGCATCGGGTTGGCTCTCGTATGTTCGGTAAAAGGGTATAAGCTTCTGTTAACCATGTCCGAGTCTGCCAGCGTTGAACGGCAAAAGATCTTAAAAGCCCGTGGTGCGGAAATTTTACTTACGCCCGGACATCTGGGGACAGATGGAGCCATTGAAGAGGTCTATCGTTTAGCCAGGGAAAATCCCGAATCATATTTTATGGCGGATCAATTCAATAACCCTGCGAACTGGCAGGCCCACTATTTTGGAACAGCCGCTGAAATCTGGGAGCAGACCGGCGGAAAAGTCTCTACGGTCGTTGCCACTCTGGGTACGAGTGGAACCCTTATGGGCCTTGAAAGACGGCTGAAAGAATATAATCCCGATATACAGATAATCGGTGTTGAGCCTTACCTGGGTCATAAAATCCAGGGTCTGAAAAACATGAAAGAGGCTTATCGTCCGGAAATTTTTGAAAAAAACCGTCTTGATCAAATTGTAAACATCGATGACGAAGAAGCTTTTGAAATGACACGAAAGCTTGCGAAACAAGAAGGCCTCTTTGTGGGTATGAGCAGCGGAGCTGCCATGGTAATTGCTCAAAAACAGGCTGAGAAAATGGCTGAGGGTATGATTGTGGTGATATTCCCGGACGGCGGTGAACGATACCTCAGCACACCGCTTTTTGCGGTACGCGAAAAAGTCGGCCTGAAACTGTTCAACACCATGGGCCGGAGCAAGGAACCGTTTGAACCTCTTTTGCCGGGCAAGGTCTCCCTCTATTCATGCGGACCCACAGCACACGCAAGGATGCATGTGGGAGAATGCAGGCGTTTTGTCTTTTCAGACCTTTTATGCCGTTATCTGGAATACAGGGGGTATGATGTAACACACATCATGAACATAACAGATCTGGACGACAAGACCATAAACGGATCTGAAAAAGCAGGTCTGGATCTATCAGAATTTACCGCAAAACATATCGATTCTTTCAAAAAAGATCTGGATGTCCTTGAAATTAAGCCTGCTTCTAAATACCCCAGGGCAAGTGAACATGTTGATGATATGGTTATGCTGGCTGAAAAACTTGTAAAAAAAGGGTGTGCATATGAGAAACTAAGATCTTTGTACTTTGATATTTCCCGCTTTTCCGATTATGGCAGGCTTTCAGGCATCGATATTAACAAGATAAAACTTGGTGCCACAGTAGATCTTGATGAATATGAAAAGGATAATCCAAGAGACTTTACACTTTTAAAAAGATCCAGACTTTCTGAACTGAAAAGGGGAATATTCACTAAGACCGAATGGGGCAATGTTCGTCCTTCATGGCATATTCAGTGTGCTACCATGGCAATGAAATATCTTGGGGAAAGCTATGATATCCACACCAGCAGCCGGGAGTTGGTTTTCCCTCATCACGAAAATAAAATCGCAATTGCCGGTGCTGTGACCGGCAAACCGCTTGCCAGATACTGGGTGCACTGCGACAGGGTCCTGGTGGGTGGCAAAAAGGTAGACGAACAGGGTGCAGGACCTACCCTTTCTGATCTGACAGGCATGGGGTACTCCGGCAGGGAGATCAGGTACTGGCTGCTTAGCGTCCATTACAGAAAACCGGTTGTTTTTTCAAAAGAGAGGCTTAAAGATGCCAAACGTTCCCTAAAAAGGATTGATGCATGTATTTATGCCTTGGTTCATGCTAAATCGGACGCTCCTCCTTATCCTGAGCTGGACCAGCTTTTGTATGACTTAAAGCACGGTTTTATTAGTGCCATGGATAATGACCTGAATATATCGGCCGCCATGGCCTCGACATTTAAAATTGTAAAAAAGGTTAACATCCTGACCCTGGAAAACAAAATAGATCCGGACGGCGCTTTGAAAATTGTAGACGCGTTCCGTAATATAGATTCGGTACTGAAAATCTTCGATTTTCAAGATGAATCTCATGATCCTGAGATTGAGCGCCTGATCCAAGAAAGAGATAAAGCCAGGCTGGAGAAAAACTGGGATCTTGCCGATAAGATTCGTGATCAGTTAAAAGCCGGAGGGGTTACCATAAAAGAC
>DAOVAE010000042.1 GCA_030671225.1 Desulfobacteraceae bacterium | reverse complement strand
CGCTCGGAACGAGCCGGCAGCGAGAGACGTATTGTTAAGTTAAAATAAGGATGTTAAAATTTCACAGGAGCGGCAAATCTTCATCTTTTCTTTCCAGTTTTTACGAACAATGCCGCCACAATACGTGCCGCTAATAAACCAGCAAAGCGTTCCTGCCTGAAACTCCCAGGCCGGGCATTGTTTCTTACGCTCCGGGGGGCATTTTTTCACAACCCAGCACGACTTTCTACCTTTTCTATTCTCATTCAATCTGGAGACTAGAAATAATATCTGCCGTTCCACATGGGCCGGTACAGTTCGCCATCCTTGCTCGTAACTATGGACAGCCTTAAGCGACACTCCAAGCAGTTGGGCCATCTGCTTCTGGGTCTTTTTTAGTTTCTTGCGAAAATATGAGAATTCTTTGCTGTCCATGGGGAATCTCTGGCAACCTTCTCGATAGCGTTTTTTAATACGGTCAAGTGGATTGCCACATTGTAATGCTATATAATGCTACTTTGTGGTATTCTTGTCAAGTTTTTTTTTGGGGATAGCTCAATGCATTGTTACTAAAAAGAACATGCTCGGATATTGCAAATGGGCACAATGTGGATCAGATTAAAATTGGGCGGCTCTACGTTGAGAAGAACCGCCCTAAGTAAGAGGGGGGAAACATAAATGGGTTTACATTTATCAAATAACATCCCCGAACAAATGTATCAAGGAAAAAATGCTACAATGTGGTAATTGTCGGTGGGGCCTTGTTAATTTTACGAAAATTCCCTGAAAAACTTTATAGAACCTAAACTGAGCGTTTCAAATTGTGCCAGAATAAGGTTATTATAGTGCTTCTCTTAATTGCGATTTTCGTAGATCAGGTATCCTTTTGCGAGGTTTCGATATGCAACTACCTGATCATGCTTCCAGGCTTCATCCCGTCCTAATTCTTCAGCCATCAGCTCGGCAACTTTGGGCGCTATTTCCATACTGGCCCTCGCGTCCAATAATAGGGCACGCGTCCGACGTGAAAGAAAATCTTCCACAGTTCGGGCCATTTCATGCCTTACTGCCCAGATGACCTCACCCGCTTGAGTCTCCAGGTTAGTATGGAGCGGTTCCATGAATCTATGATTTTCATTTATAATATTTTGAACAGCAGGCGCATCAGAACCATACTCCCTTAATTTTCCATACATCTCGGAATTTTTATGATAGCCGTGAATGTGCATATCCTTGGTAACGGACGGTCTTTCATCAAGTTGCACAAGGGTGGCAGCCTGATCTATTGTGTCTTCCGCCATCTTTCGATAGGTTGTCCACTTACCGCCTGTGCTAGTGACCAGCCCTGACCTCGAAATATGGATCATATGATCACGGGATATAAACGCCGTATCCATCTTGATCCCGGAATTGACTAACGGGCGTAATCCTGCAAAGGAGCTCAGGATATCCCTGGGGGTCGGATCCTTGGTCAGGTAGCGGGCCGAATGCCGTATAAGAAACTCAATCTCGCTGGCAAGGGGACGTGGTTCCAGCGGTATATCATCCACAGGTGTGTCGGTGGTCCCCACAATCACACGATTGTGCCACGGAGTTGCGAAAAGGACGCGTCCGTCTTCTGCACGCGGCACCATAACGGCAGAATCCCCTGGTAAAAACGACTTGTCCAACACGATATGTACGCCCTGACTGGGAACAATCAGCGGCGCTGCAACCGGATCATCCATCCGGATGATTGAATCGGTGAAAACTCCCGTCGCATTGATGACGCTCTTTGCCCTTAACCTGTATTCAGCCATAGTCTCCATATCCTTAGCGACAACACCGCTGACAATGTCTTTGGTTTTGATAAGCCCGGTAACCTTCATATAATTAATAGCTGTTGCGCTTTGCTCTATCGCCGTCTGAGCCAAGTTTATCGCCAGGCGCGCATCGTCAAACTGTCCGTCATAATAAATGATGCCGCCGCGAAGACCTTCGGGTTCTATGGTCGGAATAAGTTCAATTGTTTTTTCTTTCGACAAAATCCTGGATGGGCCGAATCCGTGTCTTCCTCCCAGCATGTCATACAGTTTTAACCCGATCCCGTAAAACGGTCCTTCCCACCAATCGTAGATAGGCACAACAAACTGAAGGTTATGTACAAGATGAGGGGCATTGTTTAGTAGCAGTCCTCGTTCTTTCAGCGCTTCCAGAACAAGTGCCACATTTCCTTGCTGAAGATACCGCACTCCCCCGTGTATCAGCTTCGTACTCCTGCTGGAAGTCCCTTTAGCAAAATCACTTTGCTCCAGCAAAAGTGTCCGATATCCACGTGAAGCAGCTTCAATTGCTGTCCCCAGACCGGTGGCACCACCGCCTATAACAATAAAATTCCACTCTTCGGAATTTTTACTTAATCTTGCAAGCATAGTATTGCGGTTCATCACAACCTCCATAACCGGCTATACTTCGAACGTGCTCTATTTCATAAGACCTCAATTGTGCTTAGCATAATTGTGGTGCAACTATAATGCCGCCACCCAACACCGTTGTCGAGATGTAGGCTCATTTCGATTTCAGGATAGCGTTGAGGGAGCCGCTTTTAAAACCGTCTAAATCGAGTGCCACGTAAATAAACCCAAATTCATGAAATTTCTTACTGATCATTTCTCTATTTTCTATTAATTTCACAAAATCTTGGGCAAGGACTTCGATTCTGGCTATATGACCGTGATGACGAACTCTTAGCACCCGGAAACCAAGGTCATATAAAAAATCCTCGGCTTTCTCAACTTGATTCAGTTTTTCCAAGGTTACTTCTTCCCCGTAAAGAATCCTGCTGGACATGCATGGCATGGCGGGTTTATCAGTAATTTCCAAGCCGTAATATGCGCATATGGCACGGATTGTTTTTTTATCAATTCCCAATTCAATATATGGAGCTAAGATTGATGATTCGCGGGCAGCCCGCATGCCCGGCCGGTAATCTCCCAGATCATCCAAGTTCGCACCGTAAAAGATAAGCCAGGAAGATTCACCCAAAGTCGCCTCCATCTGTCGACGGAGTTTTTCAAGTTTTTCGAATAAAGCTTTTTTACAACAATAACAGCGGTTGGCCTGGTTGGCCCGGTAGAGGGGATTTCTCATTTCATCTGTCCGAACAATTTGAATGGGAATGCCGTGATTCTGGGTAAAATTCAGGGCCAAACGAAATTCCCTGCGGGCAAGAGAAGGGCTGTCAGCTATGGCTGCCACCATCTTATTCCCCAACGATAGATGCGCAATATAAGCCAGCAAAGCACTGTCCACCCCTCCGCTGTATGCTACAATGGCACTGTTATATCTTAAAAAATAGTCTTCTAATTCCTGGGCAAAGATTTCCGGAGCCGTCCTTAAAGCGCATTTGTCCAGTTTAGTTTTCAGATTTTGCCCTCCTCTGCAATTCAACCAATCATTTCTTATTAACCATATGAAGGAGAGGTGTCTGATCCTCTGGCCAACAAAAGATCTTTATAAGCATTTGAAAGTCTTTTGGAGAACACACCTGCCAGTCGCTTTAAAACTTTCATGCCGACATCAGGATGAAGGTTGAATATCTTATCTAACTTCTCTCTTTCAATTTTCAAAGCTTTTAAATCCGTGGCGCAAATGCCGGAAGCGGTATAACGCCCCGATTCAACCATACACGACCAGCCAAATATATCACCCGGTTCCGTCAGTTTATAAGTCAAGGTGCCGCCATTTTTTATAATCAGCTTAACAGTCCCTTCCAGCAGAATATAAAGGCGTTCAGCGTCCTCGCCCTTTTCAAACAGTACAGTTTCTTTAGCATAACTCTCTTCTAAGCAAATATTCGCTATTTCATTCATTATCTCATGATCTATACCGTTAAAAAGCTCTATTTCTTTAACAATCATCTCCCGACCCCCTTTCATTATGAGTTTTAAACGTGATGGCTTCGTAAAAAGTCCAACTTCTGCGTTGCGCTGCATCCCCTTGCCCAGTTAAATTTTTATAATACCATAATGGGCTTATGGTAAAATCTTTCTTGCTTCATTGAGTGGATAAACACGCCAAGTATTTATTTAACCGGGTGAATCACTGCAACGTACTATAAGTACGTTCCCCACGGGACCGGCGGATAGCCGATTCCTCGGAATTTGCGCGCCTTGAATTTGGAGCTTTTTACTTTGCCATCAAAATCTGACTTTTTACGAGACCGTCAAACGTAAATAGGATTTTCCCGCTTTAAAAAATAAAAAGCGCGCTCGATTCATGCACTACATTGTGGCATTTTATGATATTACTATGTGGTAGCATTAGTCAAGCTTTTTTGGTGATATGTCGGCGTGGAGGGATAACTCAATTAGAAACATTAATCGAGTAAAGGCCTGTATTTATTAATTAGGTTCTCATCGCCGCAAGTTGTCTTTCCGGCAAGCATCTGAACCCTGTGAAAAGTATCCGTTACAAACCTTTCTGTCAGATTAAATTTGCGATCAGATTTCCTTGAATGTTCTAACAATAACACAGCCATTAAGATTTCAGTGGCCATATCAACCAATCCTCTGGCATGATATTCCGTGTAAGTAGGGTCATTTTGTGCTTTAACATAACTCACTGCTTTTTTTAATAAATTTTCACATTCTCTTATTTTTTTGATGAGGGGATTAAATGACTCCGGGTAGCTTTTTCTCAGCTTATTTTCTAACATTTTGAAGAAAAGTCCTGAAGTTATTCCGCCAACTGCACCAATAACTTGAAGTTGTGATGTCCCTTCGTATATTGTAGTTATCCGTGCATCTCGATAAAGGCGTTCAACGTCATAGTCCCGCATATATCCGGCACCACCAAAGATTTGGATCGCATCATAGGTTATGCGGTTACACATCTCTGAAGCATAATACTTAATCATTGGAGCAAGCAGGTTTGCAAAGCGTTTTACTTCCTTTAATTCGCTGGTGGTTTCTTTATCTTTTATTTCTTTATGACTAAGAACATGTTGTATATCAACAAGTATCGACGTTTCATAAAGGAGGCTTCGCGCCGCTTCAATTTGCACTTTCATTGTTGTTAACATTTCAAGAATAGGCGGGAACTCGATAATGGCTTTCCCGAATTGTTTGCGTTGCTTTGCATATTGTAGAGACTGATTATACGCTTCTTGAGCTATGCCTATACTTTGAGCACCAATTGCAAGACGTGCCCCATTCATTAATGGCATGACGTAACGACTCAGCCCTCTTTTGCGTTGGCCAATAAGGGTGGCCCGACAATTTTTAAATTGAAGTTCACATGTGGGAGACCCGTGAATGCCAAGCTTATCTTCAATGCGGCGTACTAGCAGATTCTCGTCTTTCTCATATAGAAAAAGGCTCAATCCTCGGCCCCCGGGTGTATTCTCCTCTGAACGTGCGAGAACAAGTAGGACATCGCCACATCCGTTTGAAATAAAATGCTTTACGCCGTTTAAGAACCAACATTCTTCTTTTTGATTGTAGGTAGCCTTGAGGCTGACAGCCTGTAAGTCTGATCCGGCCTCTGGCTCTGTCAGAACCATTGCCCCCGTGTATTCGCCGGAAGCCATTTTTGGAAGGTATTTGTTTTTCAATGCCGGACTAGCAAATTCGCGAATGGTCTCTGCGATTTCTTGTAAACCGAACAAAGTCATAAAGCTTGCATCGGCCCGCGATACAAGCTCAATAGCCATCATATAGACAGTTAACGGGAAATTTAAGCCCCCATATTTTCGTGGGAGTGTTAATCCCATCAATTCAGCCTGAGCAAATCGTTTTAATGTTTCTTGGGTACCCCGGGCATAACTTACTTCATTGTTTTCCAGTCTGCACCCTTCACGATCAACATCACAAGCTGCGGGTGCTATTGTTTCAGCAGATATTTCTCCGATTAGAGTTAAAACACGATGACAGTTGTCCAACGCATCTTCAAAGTTTTCCGGTGCAAAAGGATATACTTTGTTTTCTATATATCCTTTTTCCCTCAACTCTATAATACGTCTTAACCGTAAGTCGTTAAGATAATATTGAATATCCTGGTTATCAGTGAAATAGTTCGCCATTTTAATCTTTTTCCTTATACGCTTTGATCATCCTGGGGATCGTCTCATGAAGGTCTCCCACAATCCCGTAATGGGCAATGGAAAAAATTGGCGCATTTGGATCAGTGTTTATCGCAGCAATTCTGCTAGACTCTTGCATACCGGCCATGTGCTGTACGGCTCCGGATATTCCCAATGCGATATATAAATTCGGGCGAACAGTAACACCGGTCTGCCCTATCTGGTGCTCACGGTCGATAAATCCAGCATCAACTGCAGCCCGAGTCGCACCTACCTCTCCTCCCAATATTCTTGCAAGTTCATGAATGATTTTAAAATTTTCTCGTGACCCAAACCCCATACCACCTGCAACAATTATCCTGGCAGATTTCAGATTAACCTTTTTTTCGGCTTTGACGCGTTCCACGATTTTGAGAATCAGATCCTGCTCTGTCAGTGTCGGATTCAGTTGGACGACCTGCCCTTTTCTTGAGAAATCCGCAGAAGGCCGCTTGAAAACACCTTCGCGAACGGTTGCCATTTGTGGTCTGGTGTCAGGAGTCACAATGGTCGCGATTACATTGCCGCCAAAAGCCGGACGAATCTGTAGAAGAATTTCCTTCCATATTTTCTTCCCAAACTTATACTCTCCGATTTGAAGATCCGTGCAATCTGCCGTTAGACCTGTTCTCATATGGGAAGCTATTCTCGGTGCCAGGTCTCTTCCAATACTGGTTGCACCGATAAGCAGGATGCTCGGCCGAAATTCTTTTATAAGATCCACTGCGATGCGAGTGTAAGGCAAGGTTAGATAACAGGCCAATTGTGAGTCGTCGGCCACATAAACCTTGTCGGCGCCATGGGCAATCAATTCAGGAGCCGCATCTGAAATTTGGTGCCCAATAATAAAACAGACAAGTTCAACACGCAAGTGGTCAGCCAGTTCTCTCCCTTTCCAAAGAAGCTCAAAGCTCACATCCGCAATGGTTCTTGAATCGTTTTCTATAAATACCCAAACACCGTTTTCCATGATTTTTCTATTTTAAATGATATGCTCATCGACCAATTCGTTAATGAGGTTTTTTATCTCCTGATCTGAAGTATCAAAAAGTTTGGGTTTACGAGATATTAACTTTACATTTTCCACATTTTTTATCCAAGTTTCGGATCCTGCAAAACCGCAAATATCAGACGCACAACCAATTTCATCAAGGCCCCAAACAGGTATTAAAAGTCCTCTTTCTGAAAGCATTTCTCGTTCTTGATCGCTTTTTACACTATTTTTCGTCTTGGCTTTTTTCCAGAACATCAAACGTTTTATCGAAGGCGGCCGTGGATTTTCCGCAGTATTGGTAACGGTAATGAGAAGTGGAAGCCTGCCGCGGATGCGTTCATATCCACTGTCTATAACTCGCCGGATGACAATGTCATCTTTATTCAAATATTCTATGGCTTCCGCAAAGGTTACCTGTGGTATATTGAGTTTTTCGGCGACCTGCGGGCCGACTTGAGCTGTATCCCCATCAATTGCCTGCCTTCCGCAGAATATGAGACTAAATTCACCATATTTTCTAATGGCCCACTCCAGCAGGCTGGATGTGGCCAAGGTGTCGGCACCTGCGAATTTTTTGTCGGTCAAAAGGATGGCATGATCAGCACCACGACTTAAGGCATCTTTAAGCACTTCAATTGCCATTGGCGGCCCCATGGACATCACCGTAATCTCCCCTCCGTATTTATCTTTGATTCCAAGGGCTATCTCCAGCGCGAATAGATCATCCGGATTAACGATCGCCGGCAGAGCCTGCCGATTTACGGTTCCATCTTCCCGAAGTACATCTGAGGTAATATTATGTGTATCTGGAACCTGCTTAATTAAACAGACCATGCGGTATGGCATAAGTAGCTCCTAATCCAAAATTAACCTTGAACGTTAAATTGAAAATTTAGTTCAGTTGTTTTTGATATCATAACCTCCGATATCGCTTTTCGATCCTAAAATAAATATCACTGAAATGTAATAGGGATCGCTACAGGTTTGTCGGAGATTTAGCAGCCAGCCTAGTGCTTTATTTCAATTATCATATTATATTTTCTAACA
>DAOVAE010000144.1 GCA_030671225.1 Desulfobacteraceae bacterium | reverse complement strand
ACGAATTCAACTATAGATGGCTAAGTAAAAAGGTTCATATACAAGGCGTAGTATTTTTTCAGGAACGAGGCTATACATGTAGTATGCCGAGTGTCTGAAAAAATACTACAACGCAGTAGATGGGACTTTTTACGACGCCATCAAAGTTCGGCGATCATCTCTTTGATATTTGTTTTTGCTGTCGAATCCACATCAAAAGGCGAAACACCATCCAGATCAGCCTCTATTAAAGCTTCATCATACCGGATAAAACCGATGAATTTATAATCTCTCAGGTGCTTTTTTAAGAAATCTTCATCTTTTTTACCACGGATTTTGTTGCCTACTAAGCCAATATTTTTTAAGCCGATCTCAGATGCCAGCTTTTTTATATGACCTGCAGTGTCCATGCTTCGACGTCCTGGTTCCACAACCACAATAAGTTTATCCACTGCAGAGGCTGTTGCTCTTCCCAGATGTTCTATTCCGGCTTCCATGTCCATTACCACCGCTTCATCCCTTGCCAGAACAATATGAGTGATCAATGCCCTTAAAAGGGTGGATTCCGGGCATATACATCCGGAACCACCTTTTTTAACACCACCAAGCCTCATAAGCTTGATGTTGTCGAGTTTCGCCGATAACGCATCAGGAAGATCATCCACCTTGGGGTTGAGTTTGAAAAAACCACCGATGCTCCCCGGTCTTGCCTCGGTTCTCTCAAAAATAAGCTCCTTCATCTCGGCAATGGGTGTTATCTTGTCAGCATCGGGAATGCCGATTGCTGTCGCTAGATTTGCATCAGGATCAGCGTCGATTGCAAGTACATGCTTCCCGTGTGCATTCAATGTCCGTATCAAAAGGGCGGAAAATGTTGTTTTGCCTACTCCGCCTTTGCCGCTTACTGCCAGTTTCATATGTATATCCTTTCAATTTTGTAACAGTTCTTTAAAACAAGTCGATTTCAAACGAGCTTCAGGTATGATTAAATTTTATACTGGAAACTGTTTGAGTGGATTAGGGATCGTTATGAAAGAACCATAAGCGATTTGCTTTAAAGGTGAATCATCCTCTTAAAACAAAAATCTTTATTAATAACCCGGGAGGGTTCTTTCATTACGAGCCGTTATCCACGAGTTTTTTCAGTATAAAATTAAATTATACCTGAAGCGGCAATATTTTTAAAAAGCTAAAGTCTTACAAAAAATCCAGTTTATCTTGTAAATCCTGTCTAAAAAAACATGGTGAAAATTATGGAAATCAAAGACAAAATAGCATTAGTGCTCGGTGCCGCAAAAGGGATAGGAAAAGGAATCGGGCTTGCCCTTGCAGAAGAGGGGGCTAAAGTCGTCTTAAACTATTTTGACCGGGAAGAAAGTCTCGATGAATTGCAAAAGGACTTTGCCAAAACCGATCAGGATTATCTAATTAGCAGAACCGACCTGCTTAAAACCGACAAGACTCAAGAACTGATTCAAAATGTTGTCGACCATTTCGGTCGCCTTGATATTCTCATAAATAACATAGAGCGCGGCGGATGGCCGGTAGTTCACGGGCCGTATGTACAAGAGCAGTGGGACCTTGAAATGGCCACCACCCTGCGCGCAAAAAGGTGGATCTTCGATTCAGCCCTTCCGTATTTAAAGGCATCCGGCAACGGGATTATAATAAACCTCTCGTCTATAGCAGGTATTGTGGGACGGTCTGGTCCTGCCAGTTATATATTCAATGAGGGTTATGCCGCGGCAAACCGGGGAATTTCACTCTTAACCGAAACCTGGGCCCGCATGGGTGCACCGGAAGTACGCGTTAATGAGATCATGCTGGGTTTTGTTGAAACCCGGCATGGGGCAAAAACCAGGGGCTGGGAATTGCTCACCGCAGATCAGAAACAGGCTGTCGTAGACCACACGTTACTTGAACGTACCGGCACCATAGAAGATGTGGTGAAGGCGGTACTTTTTATTATTAAAGAAGCACCTTTTATGACCGGAAGTGTACTGCGGCTTGACGGCGGCTATACCTTGGGCGGCGAAAAGGTAGCGCCAATGCCCAGAGGGGTGCTTTGAAAGAGACCTTTGAAAAACGCCCCCCTTTGCCCAATTCCGACGTCAGGCTCAAATTTTAATCCTCAAAATACTCAATGTATTCCTGTGGTTAAAATTTTCGCCTTCCTTAGACTTAAACAAAATTGAACATTTTTCAAAGGTCTCTGAAAATTAGGATAGCGTAAAACACGGCGTGTTTCTTCCAGAATGTCAGTTAGCTATCCAAGCCTGAAGTATTTGGATTTAATCCCCCAGACATAAAATTTGACCCAGTCAAAACCGAACTTCATTAGTTCCACGTCATCTGTTCGTATTTTTTTTAACATCGCCGATTTCACTTTATATCGCTTTAAAAAAGTGCTGTTAAATAGAAAATCGCGGAATTGATCGATATTGTATGTGGCCATGAAAGCCATCTTTGCTTTAGGACCTTCCGGTCCCTGAGTGCCCCAGGGATCTGTTTGAAACAAGCGTTTTAACTCTGACCAGAGCATGGTCATTTTATTATATAAAACAGCATCCTGATCCTTTGACCATGTTTGAGTTGTCCATACTTTTTTTTCGTGCTGACCCAGACAGAAATCGGGAGGCCTGAAAAAATGGACTGGTTTTGTCTTTTTGTTACCGGCATCGTAAAAAATACCCTGTTCAACAGGAAAAGTACGGCAAGTATCCGGACGGTCAGGATAAACAGAACAGCCTGATTCAATCAAAAACGGACATGTCCTTTCTTTGTTTTCAGCCATTCGCAGGAGTACTGCCGGGAAAAAACTGGAAGATCGCAACACAATATCTACATACTTGTCAATAAAGTTGTCTGAAGAGATTTTGAGTCTATTTTTAAATCTGACAATATCGTAGGGGTATAAAAAGAGATTGAGATTGAGGCAGCATTGATTAAAACAGGCAATTTGCGGATGGCATTGAAATGTAAAAGTGTCATTCTCTTTAAGTCTTCTGCCGGGCAATTTGTCAAGATTGTCTATGTCTATGTATTTCATGCTTCTTCCAATGTCCTATTACCCGTTATCCATCACCTTCAAACTTTGACGGCTTCGTAAAAAGTGAAACGTGAAATGTAAAACGACTACTTTTGGTACATTAAGAGGCAATATTACACAATATATAGACTTTTCACGTTTAACTTTTTACTTTTTACGGAACTATTAATTATTAATTATTAACCTTTATTTATTAACTATTATTTCCTGTTGTTTATTAACTATTACCGTACGTTTTTATCATCTGGGCGACCGTCATTTTAATCTTCTGCGTAATACCTATCATCTGCTTCAGCTCCTTTTCCAGTTTGGCCATCTCTGTGTAAAAAGGCGTCCGGTCAAACTTGAAGCGCTCTTTTTCTTGACACTGCTCGGTAAAGGCTTCGCAACCGGAACCATATAATACGCTCTGACCGGGCCTTTGAAGCTGGTAGGGGATACCGTGCAATCTGCATATCATGGGGCGATAATCATAAATCAGGCAT
>DAOVAE010000045.1 GCA_030671225.1 Desulfobacteraceae bacterium | reverse complement strand
TTATGGAGATAATCATTTCAGGAATCGAAGAATTCACCATTGATATTACAGGAGAAGAAGGTCGATGGCTCTTTCCTCTTCTCGCAACTGTTTTTATTTACATTTTTGCCTGCAACATAATGGGACTTATACCCGGGTTTTTTCCACCCACCGCCAGTCTGAACACAACCCTTTCATGTGCACTTGTCGTGGTTGTTTTTACCCACGTTATCGGTATTAAATATCATGGGATCAAATATATAAAACACTTTTTAGGGCCTGTATGGTGGATGGTTCCCTTAATATTTCCGATTGAGGTCATTGGCCATCTGGCACGTGTCCTGTCGCTCACTTTCCGTCTCTTCGGGAACATGATGGGACATGAACTGGTTTTGACCATTCTTTTCGCTCTGGCCGGACTCTTTTTTGCGCCGCTGCCTATCATGGCTCTTGGTATTTTTGTTGCGCTGGTACAGGCTTTTGTATTCTATTTGCTTTCAGTCATGTATTTTACAGGTGCCATAGAGCATGCGCATTAATATGCATTTTAGTTTCTTAATTGTGAATTTTGTGCTTTTTGTGGCAAAAAAAATGCTTAGCCAATTAAGTGTAAAGTGATCTAAAGTGATCTAAAGTGCCTAAAGTTAAGGAATACTGCCAATTTATATAGAAGCCGGAGCGTAGCGACTCCTTAACTTTAGCTCACTTCAAACTTTAGCTCACTTGTAACTTTTCCGGTTTATCCGGCTTAGGTTTTAGATAATTATAATTTGCTATTTTAACAAACACTTAAAACTTTGCTTTTTGTCTTTTAATGGGAAAATGGAAGAAGCAATAAAACCTTAATAAGAGGAGGTAGAGTAGATTATGGAAGGACAAGCGTTACAATTCTTCATCGCCTGCGTGACTGCAGCTGGTTTTGGTGTCGGAATTGCAGCCTTTGGCTGTGGTATCGGACAGGGTTTAGGTATTAAGGGTGCTGTTGAAGGTATTGCCAGAAACCCCGAATCATCCGGTAAAGTGACGGTTACTATGCTGATCGGTCTCGCCATGGTAGAGTCGCTGTGTATTTATTCACTGGTTGTTGCGTTGATTCTTATCTATGCGCATCCCCAGGCATCTGCGATTGCTGCGTTGTTTGGCGCCGGCCACTAAGAAAAGACCTATATGTAAAAAAGACAGGGCTGTGCTTTTTAAAGGCACAGCCCTGTTTTGTTTTAACCTAACCCGGATAAACCGTTTTCCGGCTCGTAGAACCTACAGCTCGGAGAGAACAAAAAGGGATTGAATATTGACTTTGACTATTTAAGGAAGTCGCTTCGCTCTATCATTTTGATATTGAAAATTATAAGAACTGGAAGAATTCCTTAAATATTCAATCTTCAATCGAAAATATTCAATTATTCAAAATAAAGAAATTATACTGATTAAAAAAAATTTTGCCATAAAAAGCACAAAATTTATAACTTAGGTACTAAAACCTTTCTTAAAAACTGCCCGGTATAAGACCCGCTGATATTAGAGATTTCTTCGGGTGTACCGCACCCGATAATATTGCCCCCCTCATCTCCACCTTCTGGGCCGAGATCGATAATATGATCGGCGGTCTTGATGACATCCATGTTATGCTCTATCACGATAACGGTATTGCCCGCTTCCACAAGTCTGGATAGTACATTTAGAAGTTTGTTGATATCATCCATGTGAAGACCGGTTGTCGGCTCATCAAGGATATAGACGGTTTTACCCGTACCTCTTTTACTTAGTTCCCTGGACAGTTTTACCCGCTGGGCTTCGCCGCCGGATAATGTTGTGGCCGGTTGACCGATATGGATATATCCGAGCCCCACATCGATCAGTGTTTGCAACTTGAGCCTGATATTCTTTATCTTTTCAAAAAAGCTAAATGACTGGTTTACTGTCATGCCAAGGATATCCGCGATGTTTTTTCCTTTGTATCTGATCTCCAGGGTTTCGCGGTTGTATCTGTTGCCTCGGCAAACATCACAGGCAACATAAACGTCCGGCAGAAAATGCATCTCTATCTTTATTATGCCGTCACCCCGGCAGGCCTCACATCTTCCACCTTTGACATTGAAACTGACACGGCCGGGCTTGTACCCCCGCATACGGGCTTCAGGTATTCTTGAAAAGAGTTCTCTGATATAAGTAAAAACACCGGTGTAGGTCCCGGGGTTTGAACGGGGTGTTCTCCCTATGGGGGACTGATCAATGTTTATGACCTTGTCGATATGTTCAAGCCCCAATACTCTGACGTGGGTGCCGGCCGGTATCCTTGCATGATATAGCCTCTGGGCAAGAACATGGTGGAGGGTTTCCAGTACAAGGGACGATTTGCCCGACCCGGACACACCGGTTATGCATATAAAGCAGCTCAGGGGGAATCCCACATCGATGTTTTTGAGATTGTTTTGAGACGCACCTTTGATGATAAGTTTTTTTTTGTGTCCTGGACGCCGGCTCGACGGGACTGCAATATACTTTCGGCCTGAAAGGTACTGGCCTGTTAATGATTTTTTTTCATTCAGAAGTGCGTCCGGGGTTCCGGAAAATACCACTTCACCACCTTTGACCCCGGCCCCGGGCCCCATGTCGATAACATGATCTGCAGTACGTATGGTCTCCTCATCATGTTCTACCACAAGAACCGTGTTGCCGAGATCACGCATCTTTTGAAGTGTTGCCAACAGGCGCTGATTATCTTTCTGGTGCAGACCTATGCTCGGTTCATCCAGAACATAAAGGACACCGGTTAACTTTGATCCGATCTGCGTGGCCAGACGTATCCGCTGGCCTTCTCCACCGGAAAGGGTGTAAGCGGACCTGTCAAGGGTAAGGTAACCAAGACCAACGTTCTCAAGAAAGCCGAGCCGCTCATTAATTTCCTTGAGTATTCTTTTTGCAATGATTTCTTTTTTGCCGGTCAGCTTCAATTTTTTAAAAAAGGAATGGGCCATTGCCAATGAAAGTTGTGTTGTTTGGAATATGGTATGGCCGCCTACCTTTACAGATCTGCTCGACCGGTTTAATTTGGAGCCATGACACTCAGGGCAATGGCGAAAATTAATATAACTCTTAACCTCCTCTCTGGACTGGTATGATTCTGTTTCCAGATAACGCCTTTCTAATTTAGGGATAATACCTTCAAAGAATTTTTCATAGGTAAAACGACGATTATTGCGTTCAAAATAGAATCTGATCCGTTCATTGCCTGATCCATATAAAAGGACCTTTTTAAAGTGATCCGGAAGATCCTTGTAAGGGGTATAGATGTCAACGCCGTAGTGTGAAGTCAGAGCATCCAAGAATTCGATAAAATGGACGGTATTTCTGTTGGCCCATAGGGCAACTGCTCCTTCCCTTAACGAGAGTTCGTGATTTGGAATGATTAGATCAGGATCAAATTCAGTGGTTGAGCCCAGGCCGTTGCATTTCGAACAGGCGCCCTGGGGAGAATTGAAAGAAAAGCTTGCAGGTGTGAATTCCGGATAGCTTATACCACAAGAGATGCATGCTGATTTTTCACTGAACAGAACAGGTCCCACGCCGAGTACGTCTACTGTTACAAGGCCGTCTGACTGTGACATGGCCAGTTCTAGAGAATCTGCAAGCCGGTTTTTAATCTTTTCCTTTACAACCAGGCGGTCAACAACAACATCGATCGTGTGCTTCTTGTTCTTGTCAAGCCTGCCGACTTCTTCAATCTCCATGGTTTTGCCGTCAACACGGACGCGGGCGAACCCTTCCTTTTTGAGCCGTTTAAAAAGCTTTTCATGTGTGCCCTTCTGGCCTGAAACAAGGGGCGATAGAATAATAATACGGGTTCCTTGGGTCAGGGACATAACCTTGTCCACAATCTGATCGAGTGTTTGAGAAGTAATCGGTTGACCGCATTTGTAACAGTGGGGCGTGCCGATTCTTGCAAACAGCAGGCGGAGATAGTCATAAATTTCTGTAACTGTTCCTACGGTTGATCGAGGGTTGTGGCTGGCTGTTTTCTGTTCAATTGCGATTGCGGGCGACAGTCCTTCGATCATGTCTACATCCGGCTTTTCCATGCGTTCCAAGAACTGGCGCGCATAAGTAGAAAGGGATTCCACGTACCGGCGCTGTCCTTCGGCATAAAGGGTGTCAAATGCAAGAGTCGATTTGCCTGATCCGGAGATACCGGTAACCACTATCAGCTTATTTCGAGGCAATTCAACATCGATGTTTTTCAAGTTATGTTGTCTTGCGCCGCGTATAATTATTTTTTTAGATTTCATAGAAAAATTTATTTATTTTGCCCTGAAAAACCTGGTCCTTTGGGCCATGATTCTTTACTTATACATGAAGCGGTAATATTTACAAAAAGCTAAAGTGTTACAAAAAGTTTATTATACTACAGAGTGTAAAAAAATATTTCAAATAAATTTAAAAAAAATCATATCAATAGATATCAATGCCTTTTGACTTATTAACAATTAAATGTGATAATTATTAAAATTAAAAGAAAATAGAAGAAATGAGGAGAATTCGTGAAATAGTATTATTGTCGAAATACTGTTGATAACGACGGATATGCTTAAAATGCTTATAGAAAACAGCCTTTCAAAAAAGGTTGTATTTAAAAGCAGTTGTCTTTTTAGGGCTAATTAATTCAGAAAAAACAATAAGATATAAATTGTTTATAACTCAATAACAAATAAAAAAAAATTTGGGTTTATCAGGATTGACACAAAAGGGTTGATACATTAAGTAGGCTTAAACTTTATTCAGTATTCAGTGGCTTTTCTAATAACCTCCGATAACACTCGTAAACCGTTTGATATCGTTACTTTTATCCGACTTTTTCTTAAAAAAACAGGACAATCTGTTTTCAAAATCTAGAGAATAAACTCCTATGAAGGCGATTTGGGAAGAGACAAAAACTGCTATTAAACCATGTATTCCCGGCCACTGTTTCAGGATGTGGATTGAACCTCTGAAAATGACAAGATGTGATGAAGGCTCAATTGTTCTTTCCTCACCAAACCTTTTTTCCAAAAAAAGGGTTCTTAACAATTATGGCGCCCTGATGGAGTCCGAGTTAAACAGGGTGGCGGGAAAAGCATACAGGCTTTTAATCGAGGTTTCCAAAACAGAGGCCCCTCCAAGACCGAAAGTAGATGAGAATTTTCAACTGCAGCTCCCCAATATGAATGCGTGTCTTTACAACGGCCGCTTTTTGCGAAAAGATTTTACATTTGATCAGTTTGTTGTGGGAGGCAATAATGACTTTGCATATTCAGCATCCCTTTCACTGGCTTCACGAAAGAATACTCAACAGAATTCTTTATTTTTATTGTCAAAAACCGGAATGGGGAAAAGCCATCTTTCCCAGGCCATAGGGCATTACATTTTGTCCGAATATCCCTCGGAACGTGTCTATTATATTACTGCAGAGGACTTTAGTAATGAAATGATTCATGCTTATCGACATGGTTCCATCAATAAGTTCAAAGGAAAATACAGAAATCAATGTGACGTATTGCTACTTGAAGATGTCCACTATCTAAGCGGCAAGGAGCGAACTCAGATCGAACTTGCATTAACCCTTGATACGCTGTTTGAATCCGGCAAGAAAATAATTTTCTCGAGTTGTTATCTTCCGGTAGAAATACCGAAACTTCACGATAAGTTAAGATCACGTCTTTCATGCACCCTGATTTCAACTATTGAGCCGCCAAAATTCAATACCAGAGTCAGAATATTACAGAAAAAAGCAAAGCTCAACGGGTATGAGTTGCCTGAAGACGTAATCGGTTACCTGGCCGGTGAACTCATTGAAGATGTAAGGCAACTAGAAAGTGGACTAATCGGTGTTACCGCCAAATCTTCTCTTTTGGGGTCACCTATTGACCTTGCTCTTGCTGAAAGTGTTGTCAAGAATATAGTACGTCAACGAGAAAATATTACTATAGATGCCATCAAGAAGCTGGTATGTAAATATTACGGTATTTCCGTTAAGGACATTGTATCAAGTTCTCGCAGACAATCTATTGTTCGACCGAGACAGATAGCAATCTACCTGTCGCGCAGGTATACCGATTCTCCCCTCCAGACAATAGGGAAAAGTTTCAACAGATATCATGCCACCGCCCTTCATTCTATCGGTGCCGTTGAACGGGAAATAAAAGAAAAAAGCCCTATGCAAAAGCAGGTGGAATTTCTTTGCCGCAGGCTTGAATCCGGCAAATTTTAACCTTGGCACTAACAAACACCACGTTCAGAAAACTTCAAAATATAGTGGGTAAAGCTAACTGCAGCAGGAAAGAAGAGGATCTTTCCTGCTATGCATACGATGCAACTGCCCGTATGTATCTTCCTGAGGCTGTTTTGTTTCCAGGCAACACCGAGGAGATATCCGCTATATTAAATCTCGCCAACTCAGAAGATTTCTTTGTTATTCCTCGCGGTTCCGGTTCAGGGATGACCGGCGGGTCTCTGGCCGTCAATGGCGGCCTAATCCTCGTAATGGCTCGTTTCAACCGTATTCTTGAAATCGACAAGCACAACCTCATCTCCCATGTGGAACCAGGTGTTGTGACCGGCCACTTTCATCAGGCTGTTGAAAGAGTTGGACTTTTCTATCCACCGGATCCGTCTAGCTCCGAATTTTCCACATTGGGTGGGAACATGGCAGAATGTGCAGGAGGGCCACGAGCGGTTAAATATGGCGTTACCAGGGACTATGTGTTGGGCCTTGAAGCTGTCCTTCCAACCGGTGAAATTATACGTACAGGCGTGCAGACCGCCAAAGGAGTGGTGGGGTATGATCTGACAAGGCTTCTTATCGGATCCGAAGGAACCCTTGGGATCATTACCCGGATGACATTGCGGCTGTTACCCCTTCCAGAAGTTGTTAGGGCTATGACTGTTGTTTTCAACAAGCTGGAGACCGCAGCTGAAACGGTTTCAGAAATTATTAGGCGCGGCATAATCCCGAGAACCATAGAATTTATGGATAATGCTTCAATCCGATGTGCAGAAAGCCACCTCAAGATAGGTCTGCCGGTCGAAGCCGAAGCCATACTGCTTGTAGAGGTGGACGGGAAAGTCGATGAGACAAAGATTCTCATAAAGCAATTAAAAGCGGTGTGTATGTCTCAGGGCGCAAAGCGTATTAAAATAGCAGAGACTAAGGAGGAGGTCGACAACCTCTGGAAAGCACGCAAAGCGATTTCTCCGGCTTTGTTCCAGTATGGTCCTGATAAGATTAATGAGGATATTGTTGTTCCGAGAAGCAAAATTCCTGATATGGTAAGGAAGATAAATGCACTGAAGGAAAAAACCGGACTTACTATTGTGAGTTTTGGACATGCCGGTGACGGGAACATCCATTTTAACATAATGCTAGACAAAAAGGATAAAGCGGAATTGAAAAAAGCCGAGGATGCAATTGATGCCCTGTTCGACTATACCCTTGAACTCGGAGGGACGATTTCCGGCGAGCATGGGGTCGGGATAACCAAGGCTCCATACATAGCAAAAGAAATAGGCCCCGTTGAGCTTAATCTTATGAAAAGGATTAAAAAGGTTTTTGATCCAAAAGGGATGTTAAATCCCGGCAAAATCTTTCCTAAATAAACGTCTCGGAAATTCTATAATTCACTGAAAATAAAGATATTCTTAGGCTTATTCTTTTAGTTCGGACATGGAATGAGATGGGGTTGGCCCGTTCCCCTGTTATGCCCGTTTGCCCGGAAAAGATAGAACCGGTTAACCGGCTAACGGGCATACCGGCTAACCGATAAATCAATTATTCCAGTTGGGGCGAAGCCCCTAAGTTCAATTGATGAATTCATAAAAAAGTCTCTTTTCTGACTTTTTACGAAATCCTCAAAATTAATGTATTTTGTTAAACATGCCGCTATTAGATATCAGATCTTCCAAAAGTTCCATCCTAGTATTTTTATCGCGATCTACGGCGCAACGCAGCCTTAAAGCACAAAGCCTTTTGCAGACCTGATCATCAA